>JAEOSG010000119.1 GCA_016840485.1 Candidatus Baldrarchaeota archaeon | reverse complement strand
TCGTTGATTATAGCACAAATGGAAGGAACCGATTTTCTCTTTTATGGTTCGATCAAATATGCGGAAGTAGCGTTTCCAGTGTGTGCAATGACAGATGCAATCGTCGCATATAGGGTCATGAGACATGGAATTAGACCAAAACTGAAAAATCGTCCATTATACAGAATATTTTAACCATTACTTAGTTTTTCTATTTTATCGTTATAGGACTTCAGACTTTAAGCACAATAATAAAAATTGAAAATGTATTTGATTATGGTAGTTTTGTTACGCCATGTTTTTTCAGGATTTCTAAGGCGATTTTGTCTAGTTCTTTTTCTATATCTGGTGGTAATGGTTCTGGTTCATGTTCTTTAAGTATTTCGTCTACTTTTTCTTTAGCTCTTTGTACGATGTCTTTTGCTCCCCTTTCAAGCCAACTTCTCTCGCTAAGTGTGTCTATGACTTGGGAGGGTATGTATTCTTCTATTTTGAACCATTTTCTTGTGTGTTTTTGTGCTAGGAAGTGTCCTCCTGGGCCTACTTTTTCTATGACATCTAATGCTAGTGTTTCTTCGTTTACTTGGATACCTCTAATAAGTCTTAGGGCGTATCCGCATATTTCGTTATCTATCACAAGCTTCTCGAAGCTCTGACAGTTCTCAGAACCCAGCATTCCAGGTCCAGAAATATTGTTGATTCCCGCAAGCGCTCCTAGTATAAGCCCCATCGAAGCTTCCAAACCTGCCTGCGCATCAACAATTTTCGCATCACTAATGCCAAGATAGCCTTGCGTCGGAAGACCGTAGTATTTACCCATTTGTGCGTAGGCACAACATGTCATTACGGCTTCTATCGCTGCTAGTCTTCCTGTTCCTGTTCTCATATCTAATACACAAGGGGATCCACCATATACTGTAGGGGTGCCTGGTTTTATCATTTGGGCTAGAACTATCCCTGATAGTATTTCGGCGTTGAGCTGTACGAGTGTTCCTGTAAGTGTTGCTGGGGATGTTCCACCTATCTGTGGAGCTGTAATTACTTCTATTGGTATTCCGTAGTTCACGCAGTCTATTAGGTTTTGTGCAGTTATTTCGCTCCATTCTAGGGGCGAGGATGGGCAGACATCAAATATTGCTAGCGGATATTTTCTTAGTTCTTTTTCTCCTCCAACCACTGTTTCAAGCATTTTTTTCATGTCGTGGACTCCTTCTATAGTGAACGCCCCGGTTACAACCGGTTTTGTAGAGTTTTTCAACACTATGTATAGTCTGTATCTGTCTGCGGTTGCTTCTGGTACGTCTGAGACAACCATGGATGTGCTCTGCGCATGGATGTTCTCCATCGCATCGACAAGTCTTACGAATTCTCCAAAGTCTTTGGATAGTGGTCTTCTCATTTCTCCAGTCTTTCTATCGAGCATATAGAGGGCTGATGACCCTGGGTTGTAGTGTACTTTGTTTTTGCTAAGTATCATGCTGGGTTTTTTGTTTCTGCCGTACAATTTTACTGTAGATGGAGTTCTTTTCAAAGCTTCTTTTACTAGGTGTTCTGGTATGTAGACCATTTTCTTATCTTTGTCTACGTCAGCACCCATGTCGATAAAAATTTTAAATGCGTTTTCGCTGTCTACTATAATCCCTGTTTCCTCTAAAACTCTAAGAGAAGCTACATGTATTTCCTCTATCGTTTCTTTAGAAAGTATCTCTAGTAGAGGTCTATCACCTATAGGGAAACCAAGCAATTGTACAACCTCCATTCCTCGTGCTACCGTATCTATAACACTTTATCTTAGTAGTTATAATCCTCATGTAAATAGTTTGTGGCTCTGTGTAGCGATCTCACGGCACTAATATTTTCAGCCACGAATTATGCACATAACGAAAAAGAGCCATATAATGTGTAAAATAAATTGCTGTTTAGGCTAACAAACGACACTTCACTCATTAAAATACAATAAAAAACTGTAAAATTACAGTGATAAAATAATTTCTCTTAAAGAAAGGACAGATAGTCAAAATAGAAAAAGGAATTAAGATAATGACATTAAAGCGACTATTAATCATCTTTTGCTTCAATTTCTGTTATTTTTATGTTTCTTTTTTCAAGTTCCTCTGTGATCTGCTTGCAGATTCTTTCGTTCATACCTAGTCTTTCTGGTGGAATAACTCCTTTATCTTCTATTACGCCTTTCACTATTAGCTGCGCGACTACAGAAGCTGCGTATCCTGCTGTTCTTACCATAGATGTTGTTTTGCTGGCATCATCGTAGTAGTCTAAGAGATAGTAAGCGCACTTAACTTTTAACCCGTTTTCCGGTTACTTCAACTTTCATCGCCATTAGGTCTTTTACTTCCGGTCTCCTCAATTTTTTATCTAATAGTTTAATTGTAACTTTCCTAGGTATTACTTTGACATTTTCAACATCAATTGGTTCTTTATCAAAAGGACCCCAAATCTCTTAGTAGTTTGATTTTCTCTACATGCCCAAGGTATCAGAAAGTCTTTTCCCACATGCTCTTAACTCCTTTTATTGTTCAAATAATCAGATATGGAATAAAATTTAGGCCAGTTAAATTTCACAGACGCTGTAAAGAGGGAAAGAAAGATACACATGATGTTTAATTGATTTATCAAAGCATTTAGAAAATATAACTGATTTTGCAAAAAGTTCTAAAGAAAAACCTTGTTATTTTTATTTTCATATCTGACTTGTCGATTTACCTAAAACTTTATTAATGTCTAGTTGAATAAAATTTGGGGTATGGTGATGAACAATGGCAGAAAAAGTAAGAATATTTCATGCTGTAGATGTACATGGAAGCGAAATTGTTTGGCGAAAATGGTTATCCGTTCCTAAAGTCCACAAAGCAGATATCCTGCTTTTATGTGGTGACTTGACCGGGAAACTAGTCGTCCCCGTTATTGAGGAAAAGCCTGGACATTACAAAACTAAAATCTATGGAAGGTGGGTTAAAGCTAAGGGTGAAGAGGGTCGTAAAAAACTCGTCGATAAAATTAGTTCTATCGGTTTTTATGCCCATGTTTGCGACCCTCAAGAATATGAGTATCTTATGAACAACCCTAAGGAAGTTAACAAACTTTTTCAACAATATATGAGAGAAAGATTGGAAAGATGGCTTGATATGATTTATGAAAAGCTACCTGAAAATGTTAAAGTTGTGGTGATGCCTGGGAATGATGATTCATTCGAGATAGATGAAATAATTAAAAAACATGAAGATCGTGTTATTTACCCTCTTAACAAAGCAGTTAAACTTTGTTTTGATTATGAGATGCTCAGCTTTGATTGGGTTAATCCAACACCTTGGAACACGCCACGTGAGGCACCTGAAGAAGAATTATGGGACAAGTTACAAAAACTAGCAGATTATGTTTCAGTCGATTGGAACAGGGTTATTTTAAACTTCCATTGCCCGCCTTTCGGTACAAAATTAGATTTAGCTCCAAAACTCGATAAAAACCTAAAACCTCAAGTTTTTTTAGGTAGTGTTATATATGAACATGTAGGCTGTAAATCTGTACGAAAATTTATCGAGGAACATCAACCTATGTTAGGTTTACATGGACATATTCATGAATCTTATGCAGCAGATCGTATAGGAAAAACTCTTGTTATTAATCCTGGATCAGAATATAGTGAGGGCATTCTTAGAGGTTTTATTATAGACCTTACTAAAGATGGAGTTGAAAAATGGTGGAAAATAGAGGGATAGTAGGAGGAGAGAAGAAGGAGGTTGTACCAGCTGAGGAGCTTATAAAAGAGGCTATAAACATAATGGAAGAAGCAAAGAAAGAAGGGCTTACATTAAAACTAATTGGTGGTCCGGCAATTAGGATGCATCTATCTCCGGAAGCAAAGGAACTTCACAAAAAGTTAAAACGAATTGAAGGACAAGAATTTCCAGACTTAGACTTTGTGGGTATAGCCAAGCAAAGGAAAAAGGTTAGAAAGTTCCTTGAAAAGAGAGGATGGAAATTTGACAGTTACATCTTCTTCATGTCGGGTGGAACTGCAGGTGTAAAAAACCATCAGGTTTACAGAGGAAGAATTGACATCGATGTTTTTTACGATGAACTGGATATGTGTCACAAAGTTCCTCTAAAGGATAGATTAGAAATAGAACCGTACACGATCTCTTTAACTGATCTTTTGTTATCAAAGCTTCAAATAGTTGAAATAAATGAAAAAGACGTTAAGGACATTATTGTTTTGCTTAGAGATCATAAAATTGGTGAAGAAGACGCCCCAGAAACAATAAACGCAAAATATATTGCAAAGCTCTTTGCAGATGACTGGGGATTCTGGTACACAGCAACAACCAACCTCAAAAAGATAAAAGAAGCATGTAAGATGTATGACCAACTAAGTGAAGAAGATAAGCAGGATGTAATATCAAAAATAGATTTACTGTTAAAATACATTGACGAAGAACCCAAAACAAAGAAATGGATGAAAAGAGCAAAAGTAGGAACTAAGAAGAAATGGTACAAGGAAGTAAGAATATAAATTAACTTAATCAAACTGCAAGCTTCGCTTCAACACCGCTGTAAGTGAATAGCATCTCCCATCCTTATTGTATAGTCCTATTTGTTATTCTTTTTCTTAGTTTTTTGGTGATTTTCAATGAAATCAAAGATTCTTCGGATAAATGTTACATTTGATATGTAGGTGTCTTCTCTTTTTTCTAGTTCTTCGTTTTTAAGCCAAAAATTCCACATATAAAACAGATATATAACTCCTAATGCAAGTATCAGTCCGTTTCCATAGTTTCTAATTGCAGCAACTGGCTTGGCTTCACTGCCTTTAAGACAGGTGCCGATAATGTCCCAATCACTGCTAACCTCTATAAAGAAGGGGCGTAAATTTGATTTTGGGGGCCCTTCTGCAACTGCTTTTAAACCTTTATTTATGGGATGGCTCGCTAACACCTTCTTATATTTGCCGAATCTCTTAGGGTCAACTTTCATTAATTTATCGGTTACATCGGCGAAAAATGCGTAACTATTGGCTTTTTGATTCGTAAATTTTAAACCGAATCGTTCAGTCAGATTGTTTAGTTTCTCGGGTTTTTCAACTGGTCTTGTTATTATTAAGACTCCTCCATTTTCGATCCATTTTGATAACTCGTCAACTTCCCCACGTGAATATGGGAGATTTTCACCTGGACTGAAAATGAAGAATATATCCCAGTCTATTAGGTCGTCCATGGTAATTTCCCCATTCAAATAGCCAACTGCGTATTCTAACTCTTCACCTAACCACACCAAAAAATCTCCAAAAAACACTGCTGGTTCGTGGGCTACCGGCTTATATCTAAATTTGTCTAACAAAAAATTTAGAGTCAACTCATACCCTCCGTCAATAAATCATTTCCAAGAATAAATAGACTTTCCTATAAACTTATTTATACACTAGTTAGATTAAAACCAGAAGATCACTATTTCACCCAAATAAGTAGAGTTACTAATTTATATCACCTAACTTAATAGTAATAGTATATTTAAAAAACTATAAGGAGGAATTTAGTTAGCCACAAATTGATAGAGAATATCAGTCTCTAAAACGCTCAAATGCGGGGTTATGAATTGTGAAAAGAAATTCAAAGAAAAGTGCTGAGAATAAGAGCATCAGGAAAAGACTAGATACTATCGCGTCATTGGCTAGTTACTATGATTTTTTAAGAAGTAACGTAGTTATTGATCCAGAGAAAGTATTGAAGAAAACTAAGGAGATTGGTGAAGGTAGAAAATATTGGAAACATTTTACTAAGGAAACGAGAAGAGTTGTGGCAAAAATTAGGAAATCAGGCAGGATAAAGAATTTGATAAAAGTGTCTAGGATCTTGGAATTTATCACCTTAGTGTACTTTATGTTGGTAGTAATGGCCGCTCTAGCATGGCAACTGAAAATAGATTTACCGCCAGAGTTGTGGTTTATATCTTCTAATTCTCCTCTTCTTACATGGCCTAGCATAATTTTACTTTTCGTTATTGCAGATATTACCCTATTTATGTTAACCTTAACGAGATACGAAATTAAAAAGCAGAGTGGAGAAGGTATTAAGGAAGATAAACTTGCAAAACAAAGACTAAAAGAAGCTGCACAGTATTACATTAATAAATTGGCAGAAGAAATTAAGAGATATAATTTCGACCCTGAAAAATTTAAAATTAAACTTCGTAAAACAGACTATAAAGGCATAAAAGTCGTGGAAAAACCAGGCTTTTTACGCGGATATTATTTAGCAATCGTAGATTTGAAAAACAAAAAATAAAGTTTTGTATTTTATGTTGAAGAAACTCGTTTAGGCTGGAGGTATTACGCCGTAGATCGACTCTAGTGGTATTCCTCTTCTCTTGTTGTATTCGGCAAATGCAAACCATATGAACGCTCCGAATGCGAACCAGAACGATAGATAAGCCATTCCATAGAAGTCCAGCCACCATGCGCTAATTGCTAGTCCCCAGAGCCACCAGAAGCAAGCAATGACACCGCAGATACTTATTAAGGGTATACCTGCTATTGTAAGTTTGAATCCCCTTTCCCATATGTCCGGTTTTCTGTAAGGTAGAACTACTCCTGTAATCGCTCCGAAGAGACATCTTATTATGTAGATGAATGTTACGTCTGCCATTGCTATTAGAAGACCGCCTTTGCCCCATATTGGTATTGGTACGAATATGTAGGCGATAACGGCTGTCAGGATAACTGACCAGTGCGGTGAGTGGAATGTTTCATTTACTTCACAGAATATTTCTGGGAAGAATCTGTCGAATGCCCATGCGAATGGTTGTCTTGGACCTACGAGTAGTGTTGAGCCGGAGCAATTTGTAATCCATAGAGCTGGGAGAATGGCGAAAAGCATTGCAAGTGCGGGTATATTGTGAGCTAATGGTGCGGTGAATACAGCTAAACTTGGATCTAGTGGTTCCATCACGGTTAGTAGTTCACTAACGTTTTCAAGTTCCATGACGAAGCAAACTTGGCTAACGAATGCCTTTGTGTACGCGGACATAATGCCAACTAGTGTCACCACGTAGAAGACCATCAAGAAAATGGCACAACCAAACACTCCGGCTATGAACCCTGTTTTTGGCGATTTCATTTCTCCTCCTACGTACTGTGCTGCGGTAGCTCCCCAATATGCCCAGAAGGTGTCCACGAAGTTACCTATGGTTGCATCCCACGTCCATGGAACGAATTTCTCGCGTGTCCAACCGTTTTCAGTAGCTACTCTTTCAATTTCTTCCCAAGCTCCTGCACCGTAAGTTGCGTCCCACGCTGCTTTTACAAAATCTCTTCCCTTTGCTGCAGCATAAAACGATGTACCTATCGCTATAAAGCTTGCAGCAAAACCAAAAGCGACTATTGCAGCGACATACCATCTGAATATCCTTACACCGAAAAGTGATAACAGTGTGTAAATCGTTATTATTGTGATAGCTATACCAAATTGAAACATGCCGGGGGTCATTAGTTTTGATCCTAGTTCGATCCAGCTTGGGTTATCGGTCATTATGCCTGCAAGATGGATAACGTATCCCCAGGATCTTGATGCAATTACTGCTAGTAATCCTGTGGCGAAGTTATTTGCTACGAAGTATAGCCAGTTTGCTATGAAGCCTACGCCTGGGTCTAATACTCTTGATATGTAGATGTAGTCTCCTCCAGATCTTGGCATCATTATGCCCATTTCGGTGTATATGTATGCTAGGAATATCATTGGCAGTGCTCCTATTATGAAGGCCAAGGGGATGTTTGATCCTGGGTGCCAAGAGGTTGATCTTATTGCATAGTAGTTGATTCCTGAACCTACTGTGTAGCTTACTGAGATTGAGAATGCTGACCACCAGCCAAGTTCTCTAACTAATCCTGTTGCTTTTCTTGGAAATGCAAACTCTACCTCAGCCAATACTACTCCCCTCAAATTTTTTGTCTATTTAAGATTTTATCTTTAAGATTTTATCTCAGTCTACTGAATTAATATAGTTTATATTACTTAGATAAAAATATTTCGTATATTTTACATCAAATAATCCATATTTACAAAAATGTTTTTGAATTCTAACATTGTTTTAGGT
>JAEOSG010000118.1 GCA_016840485.1 Candidatus Baldrarchaeota archaeon | reverse complement strand
TTCGTCGGCAGCGTCAGATGTGTATAAGAGACAGTTAATGTGGATGTTAGATGTGTTAGAGCCACAAGTTACCATAAAAAGTATTAGATGTCTTATAGCTATAAGTGTCATATTTTATATTTGAAATGTTATAGGTGTTGTTGGTATCACTTTCATATTTTAAAAAAGATTTAACAAAAGGACAATAAAGTTAAAAGTATAGTTTTTGAAACTTATAAACAATAGCAGTATAAAGGTCTAGTGAATATTAGATGTGTTAGACATCTTAGAGCCATAAATATCATATTTTATATAAGAAACCATCGTTTCCTATTATGATACTATAAAGAACCGGGCGCGCGTCTATTTCAAAGCTTCTTTTCTCCCTCAAAACATATTTTCCATATCTCATTTATAGCTTCTTTCACAAGTTTTTCACTTTTCTCCCGTGCTTTTTCTAAAGCCTTTTCAAATTCCACACGCGCTTCATCTCGAAGTTTTCTCAAGCCCTCCATTGTTTTCACTTCTGGTATCCATTTGGACCATATCCAGTTTTCATCCATGTAATAGCTTATTGAGCTAGGAATATCAAATGAGTGTTTACCTTTAATTATTGGCCCATGAATGCACTTAACATACTTCTTCAAAATCTTTGAAAATAAGTCGTAGACGGTCTTAACTAATGGTCCTCTTGAAATACAGAGATATATTTCTGCTCGAGGATAGTCGCAGGAAACTATGAAACTTTCAGCAAAGCCTCGTTCATCAAAAACAGTCCCACTTATAATATCCATGGACCCTACTCTATTTCTTGAAGCCCTAATTTCAAATTTCATAGACATAACCCCTAAAAATAATTAAAACCGCATACTAAATCTTAAATTTCAAGGTATATTTGTAATTCCACAGAACCACCAATAAGATATAACAACTGTAATATATTTGTGTGCTCTTCTAGTTATGGTGCAATGGAGTGGTGAGTTGGGATATTCATTTGGAGTGGGCTAGGAAGCTTGGATTAAATACGGAAATATCTGCAAAGGTTGATGAAATTATAGATGAATCATATATGTGTGAGAATTGTAAACTCGTTTTTCTACCTAAAAGAGCCAAGGAGCTTAATTTTAAATGTTCAGAATGCAGCAGTAAGCTGGAAAAGCAACATGATGTTGTTAAAGCAATGCTTAGGCGTAAATGGACAAGAGAAGCCTTAGAACAACTACTTCTTGGAAATGTAGGTGGATATTTTGAAATATATCACACTTACTACTGGTACATCCGAAAATATAAGAACCTTGAAGCCGCATTTAATGTTCTACTAACAATTTACATGAATTTTGGGGAAGAGGGGATTAGGCAGCTATTCTCCACATGTTCTTAGACCACATGGAACAACTACACTTAGAAAATCGCTCTAGAAATGAAGTTAGGGAAAAATTGGGGAAGAAGTTTGATATGTTGCTTTATCTAGCTAAAATTAAAACAAAACCAATATCAAGAAGATATTAGTGATATTAGGTATCTTAGAGTCATAAGGTTCACATGAACCATAAAGACTCGCATACCTATTGTTTATCATTTTTAGTCAATTATCGTTTTTATTGTGTGACTATAGAAAATAGTGTTTATGCTTATTAGTAGGAGGAATTATGATTTGCCAAACTATCTCATTGTTTTCATGCCATCTAATGTTGAATTTGTTAAGCGTTTTCTAACAGGGAAAACGGAAGTGAGAAGTAGTTTATATTTTAGTTCAGAAACAATACAATTGATTCTTTTCAGAATTTATATTAAACCATCTACGGGGATAAGCATTGAACCTTTAGAAGTTAAGGGTAAGCCTCCTCTTACTTCCAAGTTGAATATAAAGACGAGTAGGGCAGGAGATTATACAGTTAAGGTGAAAATTTCTGGTAAGGGGGAAGTGTTAGAGGAACGAACATTAAATTTACGGGTTAAGGGTAAGTGGAGGGAAAGGGTAATAACAATTGAAGATGTGGAAAAAATTGGAGAAGGTGTAAAGGTTTTACATATGGAGGTTCATGATCTTTTAGCAGTTCCTGATGTGGTTAAGGTGGCTGAGGAATTTGGAGGTTTATTAGATGGTAAAATAGTGTTCTTGAACGAGGAAAATAAAGATTACCTGAGGATTGATGTTAATACAAATGATCCAAGAGTTCTTAAATTGTTATGGGGCTCAATAAATAGTTTAGCTAGGATCAGCGGAAGAGGGAAGGTAAATGTTGATTTAAAGCTTCATGTTGAAGGTGAACCAGAGTTAAAGAATATAGCTAGTCGCCTTACTAATCCTGGTTTCTTTAGGTTTAAGGTTAAGGAAAGGGCAGATGGTGAGAGCGGTGTCTAATGAAAGGGCTATATATGTTTTTACTTTTTCTGCTAGAAGGAGGTCTAGACCTAATAAGAGGTATAATGGAATTCTTAGCACTCATAGATTTTATGTAGAATATTACAATCTTTTAAGTGGAGAAGATCCGAGAAAAGCTATTCAGTATGTTAAGCCTAAGATAACGTTTCCGGTAAGGTTCGTGGAGGCAGTTCTTAGTTTCGCTAAAGAAGTTGGTGGTGAAATAGTTGATGTTAGGAGGGTTAATCCACCTAGAACTAATAGTTATTATGAGAAGCCCATTGTGGTGTTGCCAAATGAGATAGCTTTTAGAAGACATCTTTTGTTTACTCTTACAGGATCCACTTATTTGAAACCTTCTAGATTAAGTACTTTGAAAAATCTTGTGCTTGGTTTGAATGCTAATTTTCTTAACATGCTTACTACTATAGCTTTGGACAGATATTCTGAGTTAAGGGGTTCGTCAAATCCAACGTGGTATTGGCATTTAATGCGTGTGGGTAGGGCTTTTAAGGTACTTTATAAGATTGACTAGGTGATGTTGCGTGCGTATGTATGTTGTTCCTTTTCTCTGGGTGGCTGATAAGTATCTTAGGTATAATCCTTTCTTTACATGTTATGGTAAAATTCCTCTGCTTCATCAGACAGAAATCGTAGCTAAGTCCATGTTTTCTTTCCAGTATATTTCGATAAAGAACTCGTTCAGGTCTTCTAGGCTATTTTCTTCTAGTATTTTTCTTTTTGTTTCAGTGGTTTTGTTTGTACTATGAATGGGTATTCTCCAGTTGCTTGCCTTGTTGCTAAAATGTTCTCAGCAATAATGATTTTTCTTAGTATTTTACATTAGTTTAGTGTTGCAAATTGCCTGTTGTTATTAAGAACAAAGATGATAAGTTATAAATTAAGGAACTAATCTTGTGCTTGAATTTTCAAAGAATTCTTTAAAAATTAATGACCCCCCTCCAAAGTAGCAGTACGTAATTTCTATGTAACTTTCCACTCGTCTTTATTAAATAATCTAAGAAGCTTTCAAGTGCGTCGTAAATGCTCATATTATATCACCGTTACAAAGCAGACTTTTCTTCAACTAGTTTCGTACAAAAAACTATTCCTTTTCCAAGTTTAAAATTAACGGGCTCGAAGTTTGACTCCGGAGGAAAGCTATTCTCATATTCAATCACGTTGTCGATCCATAATTTATGGATGTTCCAAACGATTTTCCAAGCATCATTCCCTATGTTAACTATCTTTAGTTTACCCTGTAAGTCGGATGAAAGTATTGCAGCTCCATGTGACTTGTATTTTTCGCATAACTCTCTAGCCACGGTCTCGGCTTGCTCTGGATTTTCCTTATACATTCTTCTTGAGAGTAATTTTTTGGCAAGGTCTATTGAATGTTCCGTTAACCTGCCATAATCGCCAAACTCTACAATAGGTAAGTGCTTATCAATAAGTTCTATTACTTTTAAAGCCATTTCGCCAAATTTTCCCTCTCTAATCATTTTCACTAACTCCATAACAGAAACGACCGAGATGGCATAGCGTTTTTCGTTAATAATTCTTTCAATAAGCAAGTCTATTGGTCCAAGCTCAGATGCAGGACCCATGGCTACTTCATCACCGGCACAAGCTATTAATGTTGCAGCACTTTTAGCAAATCTAGGAATAATAATAGTTAATTTTTCTTTTGCAAAATGTTGAAGAACATTGCCTATAACATAAGCTTGATCAGGATCTCCACCGCGCGAGAAAATTATAACATCTAGCTTAGGTTGCGGTCCAATTTGGAGAAGACATTCATAAATCTCGTCAACATCGGGCTTAGCAATAAGCCTATTCCAGCTATATAATAAAGGTATAACAGTGGTTCCGCGTATTTTCTCAAGCTCTGAAAGCAACTTCTCAGCGCTATCTTTAAAATCCTTTAATTGTTTAGGTAGGGTGCTCATTATTTCAGCCTCTTCATCCATCTATAATAATCAAGCTTATAAGTTTTCTTTTAGCGGAATAGTGCATCTAACACTCTTATAGAGACGTTAATAATTCTACACTGTATGCATTCTACTTTCTGATGTAGATGAACTAGTAGGTCTGCTTCTAGAATAGAAGTAACCCTCAGATTCCAAGGGAGGACGTAGGTAGGGATCTAGATAACCATCGTATTTCAGGTTCCTGAGAAACTTTTTTTAAATTAGCTGGATAAATCATTAAAAAATCTCCAGAATCGTACATACTGCTTCTTTTACACACCTGCCTTAATAAATAAGACTCAGCTTTCTGGAGAACTCTTCAACTCCTCTGACATCTACTCTACATAGATTTAGATTCGATTATCGAGCTTATCAGTCTAAGAAACTTTTTTGCAGTTTTAACAGCTCTTTTAGCATCTTTTTCGTTACCTTCAATACCTTCATGCACTATGCCGTTACGCAAGTTGTAGAGTTCAGCAATGTCGGGCATGATCTTTTTCAGTTCCTTAATAATATTATTAAGATCAAGAATCTCGAGGAGGGGGAATAAAAACTTGCTTATTTTGTTAGGTAAGTTCTGTGCACTCTTGTACTTCTTTCTTAATTCATCTTCACTCCTATACCTTTTCATAAAGTAGTTCTTGAATGGTTTATTGAAGACTATATTTGAAAGCATGGATTCCATCGCTATAACGCTTTGAAGTACAGCTAGATTCCACTGCTCTCTATAGTAGGAAATTATTGCTGCATCGAGATATTCCCACGAAGATGATAATGAATCATAGAATGCTCTAGGGAATCCCTTAATCATATAGCTAAGAATCGTACTATGTACTTCTCTTTCTAGCTGCTTACCTATAACAATGATTGAATCTACTTTCACTGGCATAAACTGGTACGAGTCTACGGTTTTATTATCTATAATTACAGTTACTTTTACTCGTTTCTTGAATTCCTCTAGGTTCGCTGGGGGGTCCTACAACACCTATGTTGTAGTATATTCCTGTAATTCTTCTGAACCCGACTATGAGGCTTTTTAGTAATTTAAATGCCGTATCTACGTGTTTCTCTCCTATTCTTCGAGCTTTAGATATGTCTCGCGCTACATTTTGTTGCTCATCTTTATTTAGCTCAATTATTATGGTTGCTAAGGTTTTAAAGGGAAGTCTACCATATACATGTCGTTTGGGGACTCTTTCTATATAGATCTTTGTTCTACGCTTACCCTTTACCTTAAGCTCAAACATTTCACACTCATAAGGAAAGCAGAAAGTTAATTCGGTGATGTACACTATGGAGTGCTTAAAGAATTCTTTATGACAGAGCTCGTCGTCTCGTATACTCTTCTGATGGTTAATTAGAAGTTTTTCTACAACCTTTTGAGGGTTGAGGCCATATATTCTGCTCAGTTCCATGAGAGTGTCATAAGCTTCACCTCTTACTTTCAGTGTAATACGTTTTCTAGGCATACATTCCCACCTACTTAGAAGCTTTTCACTTCGACCAATGTATGTGCTCAGTCGTAGAGGTATTAGAAAGGTCATTGAACTCTAGCCTATTAAATTAAAAGACTTAAGATCTAAATAATGCTTTTTCTTAGCTTTAAAAGATAAGCGGAAACTGAGGGCCCCAGGGGTATTCGGGAATCACTTCTGTGGAAGGGCGTAGGAAAAAGTTCAATTTGTAAAACTACTACTTACAATAATAATGTAGAGATTATAATTCTGGATTATAACTTAAGTGCTTGATAAGTGGTTCTCAGTACTATTTTAAGTGGTACCTAAAAATACTTCTTAAGTACCTTACTTTAGATTCAAATGAAATTGGTAAATAATTTGGTATGTGGATAACTATTTAGCGAACTACCTTAAGTAATCTCTAGTAGACTCAGAGTAGTCCCTATAAATGATTATGTGAATGGCTATGAGAAGTTGATGTGTTGAGGTGTGGCGTGAGATTATGTGGGTCTTTACTTACTTGAGTGTAGTGGTGAGGGTTACAAGACAAAATTATTATGCGCTCTTTGCAATATTACTGGTTTGAAGGGTGGAAGGGAGTAGGGCTCCCATCTATTTTATAATATCAACTAATTGTAAGTTCAACATTAATATTTGAGAGAAATAGTTTAATTCTACTCTATTTAGTACGCTATATATTGGTGTAGGTGTATTGTAGTTGTGGAATTAACTGTTAAAGGTGAAATTTACACATTATTATTTAGTTTTGAATGTTTAAAGCTCCTGGTAATGGTTATTTTTGTTGTTTCAGATGCTATGTTGAAGGTTAAGTTTTCCCCTTTCAGAAGCTCTAGGAATCTTTTGAGTACTTTTCTTAGTGTTTCTTTGAGTGGGTATCCTTCTTTCATGCATATTAGTCCTAATTTTCCATATTTTCCTTCTATGAGATCGCTCAGCATATCTTCGACTTTTTCTTTAACTCTTTTAGGCTTTTACATTCCTTTATCAATACTGATATGAACTCTGGGGTGTCTTCTATTCTTCACATGTCTTAACGTATTTTGTTAATGCTTTTATGAACTCTTTAAGTTCTTCTAAGTTCATTCTCAATATGCATTCTTTGAATCCAAGTAAAACTATTTTGGATTTTCATCGTAGCTTAGATCTATTTTTGAGCCGTTGAGCAGCCTTAAGTATCCAATTATCTTATCTTCCTCTCTAACAACTTTAATTTTCACCTTCCTCTCCTCTCCCGTTCTACTTGTTGAGTAAGTTTGGATTCAGGCTCGTATCTACAATTTTTTCCTATGTTATGGGTGTGAATTTGATTTCTATGCTGTTTTCTTTCTCTTGAAATGTTATTCCGTAGATTTGTGTGTATGGTTTTTCTCCGTAGCAAAATATTCTTCCATGTTCTTCGAAAACTCTAATGATGGCTGAACAACGCTTTCTTAGCTCCTCACCTCCAATTTTATTTGAATTGGAAGTTATAATTATGCATATGTCGTCCCCTGCCATTTTCAACGAAAAATCTCCCAATATTCTCCTCGCCGTGTCGCCGCCAACAATTTCTCTCAGCAAATCGTACCGTAAAATTAGGAAGATTAGGGAGTGTGAACTAAGCTCATCTATGCTTTTCTGAATCGTGCCAATGAAATTTTGTGGGAATTTTTCGTCCTTTCTTTCTTCAAGTTTTGGGTAGATGAAGTGTATGTTTGAGAGTTTCATTGATATGTCTGTGTGTGAAGCTAGGAATCTAGTTACATTGTCGCTTCTCATAGGTGTTATAATACCTGAGTATCCTTTCCTTAAATATGTGGCCGTAATCGATGATATGAAAATGTGGCTTATCTCTTCAACACTATTTGTGTTAAGTTCTATTAGGAGGATGGGGGCTTCAAAGCTTGCCCCTAATCTATCTACCATTTTATCTAGGAAAGATTCACCCTCAAGTTGTAGTGGTTTCTTCAACATGAATTTTAAAACCTTTCCAACATCTAATATTGAGAAACATTTGAATTCTCCTTTGTTTAAGGTGAAGTGGTATACTGGTGTTTCTATTTCAACGCCGTGAAGCTTTCTTAAAAACATTTTCCTAAAAACCCTACCATCACGAAGCTCATATGTCATTTCGATTACACCGTCAACCATTCCCTCCAAAACATCGTTTCCCCGCTCCGAAGCAATTATAGCTTTAACATCCGAATCTTGAACAACGTCTATGAGGTCTTTAGCGAATATTTCAGGTGGTGCTTCTAGAGTTTTGCAGATTGAGTTGAGGTTGTCAACTACGAGGAAAGGCTGCCCGCTAAGCTTAATTTCCTCCACCATCATACGCGAATATCTCAAATAATCTGGAATAAAAGAATACTCTAAGAC
>JAEOSG010000117.1 GCA_016840485.1 Candidatus Baldrarchaeota archaeon | reverse complement strand
TCTTCTGTGCTTCTGCTTAAGGTCAATACTTGACAAGTGTCCTTGAAGAACATCATTAACAAAATTACAGAAAGATTCGTTAATTGTAAAGAGATTCTTGTAAAATTTTTCTTCCTCTCGTGTCAACAAATTGCTGGTGATCTTCTTACCTTCCACGGTGTATGCAATTAATTTTGTGTAACGCGCATTAAGTATTTTGAAAGTCATGAATTTAACATTATGCATTTCTCTTGAAAGAAGTGATGCCTTAACCGTTCGTTTGTCAAGCATGCGGTGCTCTTCTCTAAGTTTTTTGAAATAGTCAACTATTCTTGTATAGAAATCCTCGGGAAGCTTTGTCAATTCTTTGCTTTTTAACTCTTGCTTCCATATTTTATAAAGTTCACTGTACATACAGATCCCCTCTCATCGTAGTTCATTAGTTCTTAAGAGTTGGCGCCACATCTGATAACCATCATACAGTCCTTTAAATATATATGACGCTAATAACGGGTTAACTCTAATCTTAATTCCAGATTTTAAAACATAATCCCTTGGTGGGAAGAACATCCGATAAAAAAAGAGGGGAAACCTTGTCCTAAATCTTGGAAACAAATTTTTTAGGTAAAAATAAACGTGATTACGGGCATACCAATAAAACCAATTATTACCTGCATTTTTCCCTTTAAATTTATGCCAAACTATGGCACCTGGATGAAAGATCAACTTATATCCAAGGCTTTTTACACGCAAACATAAATCAGTATCATCTCTGTAACCTGTACCGCCAAAATTTTCGTCGAATCCTCCTACTCTGAGAAGTAAATCACGTCTAAACGACATGTTACAACCAATAAAAGAATCAACTTCGATTGGATTCCTCAAGGGTAAGTCAAAATTCCCAATTACAAGTCCGCTTTTTGAGACTTTCCCAACAACGCCAGTACTTATCTTAACATAAAACCTTCTATTCTGCCCATAAGGTATAACCCTTCCACCTACACCTCCAACACTTTCATTTAAATAAGGTTCTAAAAGGCGACGTAGCCAACTATTATGAACAATAACATCATCATCCAAGAAGGCAACAATGTCCCCACAAGCTACAGAAAGACCAATGTTTCGCGCACGTTGCCTATTTCTTTCAATTATGGAAATATATTTGATAGGAAAGTACTCTTTTAACATTGGAGTTTTATCTGACGAGTTGCTATCAACTACTATAACTTCATGCACTTTATCTTTTAAGTTAAAAATAGAAGATAGACAATCCTTCAAATCTGCAAACCTATTATACGTAGCGATTATAATCGAAACCTTATTTTCAAACATACTTTACCACAAACTTACTCAACAACCTTAGCTCTATCTTTACACACTAGAAAAACTGCCGCTGCAGTAGGCAACTCAACTCGCTGATTTATGTAAGGGCCAAATACTTCACTACCAATTCTGAAAGCTGGAGCACTAAAAACAAAAACTCTTAATGCTCCTTTTCTAAAGGCAATACCATGTTTAAATGGATCAAAATCATCCATAGCAGATAGGGGAAAACCAACTTTCTTGAGACCAGTTTTAGAGTTTAAAGTGCCAGGTAAGCGAATCAAACGGTGAATGTCGGTTGTAACAACTGTATCAATTTTGGCTGACTGCACCTTTACAATATGTTCAACGATTTTCTTCCACGTTTTTACCCCCACATTCTTAATAAGACCTAATTCTCCTTTCTCGGATAATGTTTTAAGAATCAAATCTTTATTCGAAAAAATCGACTGCCCAATATTCGCTTTAATCCCTAATTTCTTAAAGTCTTCAGCCTTCGCATTAAAAATAAAATTTAGCAATCCAGACACAAGACGCTTACGCCAACCAGAAATATTTAAAAACGTAGAATGAAAATGTTTCTTACTTTTTCCCTTGTATAAACCATAAAAAGCTACGTCAAATCCTAAACCGGAAACATAATCAACAATTTCCTTACGAGATACGCTATCAAGTGCTCTAATCGCTTGGCTTTCCACATGCACATGGTAACCTCGATGGCCAGAAAAAAATACTTGTATCTCCTTATCTGACAAGCCGAAATCTTGTATCAGCATATCTAAAAGTTTAGTAGCTTCCTTCTTAGCAGTTTCTAAACACACCTCACAAGGCCATGTTTTAGTCTCAAATTTTGCTTTTCCACAGACTGGACATTTTTCGGGTGTTATACCTTTACCTGAAAAACCGCAACCAATGCAGGTCCATTCATCGTGGGTTTTGCCGCATGGAGTTGGTATGTGGTCGGCGTCGATGTCGAAAATTAAATCGGCACCTAACCAACCCTTCGCATCCATATTAGCTTGTGGATTCTCATAATAAGCACAAGAATAATAAGCATCTGCAGGAACAAATTCTCTCAAAAAATTGAACAATTCGTTTTTGTTTAAGAAAGATTTGTGACGTATCATAACATTATCGAATGATAAAAAGCCGAACTCTCTTTTGTTCATCATAGAAGGAGAAATTACATCAAGATTTTTAGATGCGTAATAGTCACGAAATAGTTGGTTAACAATGAACTTTGAATACACTCTTATAACCCCTGACATTTTCATTCTCTAATTAATTATAAAAGTTCTCTACGGATCCAAAAATAACACTTAAAGGGGATCATATCAAGCACTAACGCTTCCAAGAGAAGATTGATAGAGGAAATTCTTCGAAATTATCTTTGCCGGGATATTGCCACATTAAGCAAAACATGGCATTCCCTTCGGTTTCAAAATAAAAAATGAGAATTTCATGCCATCCACTGTCTAACAGTAATTCAAATGTATTAGTGTTATTTAATGGTGCGTAAGAATTAAAGACCAAAGACCCATCAACATAAACCATCGCACCATCATCAGCATCCACTGTAAAATTGTAAAAACCAGCAGACTCTACCTTAAAATATCCTCTTATAAAAGCTGAAAAATGATCTCGTTTTATTGTAGGAAATGGTGATTTATAACCGAAACTAAAAGATGGTGAAAGAACTATGGAAGAAACATTTGGTACACTGTTAGCATATAGAAATTCTGAACTAAGAACTCTAGGTGAATCTTCCCACGGTGGTTTCCAGAATAAAAACATTGATTCGCTTTTGCCCGTTATTACGTATTCAAACTTTAGAGAGTGGAAACCAAAACTCAGCATGGTTTTTGCAGATGTATCCTCATAATCTAAAATCGTATTGTTATCAATGCAAAGTTTTCGAGAACCCATGGAGTCAGATAAAACATAAAAAGAGTAATTGCCTTCTACTGGAATGAACAGTTGACCGCTCCAAGCAACCCTAAGCTCAACTTCCCCAATGTAAGGATTTAAAGTCTGGAGTAATGCATCAGAAACGGAAATGTTGAGGGTTATCCCTTTTAAAAGTTCATTCTCATTTGATGATGAACCGTTGTAAACGGTCATCGCAAGACCTTGGTTATACAAGCTTATGTTTAGACCGTTTTCAAAAAAGTATAAGGGGTCATCCTTATACCCTTTTTTAAGTAGCCAAACATAATCAGTTGAGCTCATAATGCCAAAAGTTCCGTTTTCTATCAATGTAGCTGTGAAATTTTCTAAATTGTCAAGATACCATTCAGAGGTGGTGTCAATAAGTATGTAGTCCACGGAAACATTTTGCAAAAAGAAATCGACAGCACTAAAACTAGTGTTTGAGATTAATGGTTCCCACATAACATACGAATTCATCTTCCTGCTTAAATGTGGGAAAATATCGTTTTGAGTTATAACTGCTGCTTCTTGAGGAACACAATCTATAAATGTATTCAAAACCGTGCGGTGTTCAAAGTTGCGCGAACTTAGCTTTGTTGAAAAATTCTCTATATAAGGCTTTTGAATAGACAAAGTGTAACTAAATATAATCAAAAGTGCATAAGACAACACAAGTATTTTTTTCCCTGTACCCTTAAAAAAATAATTGAAGTATCGTAACTGCATGATCTTGTTACCTCTAAGTCTTGAACTGAAAAATGAAAGGAATCTTTTGCCGCCAAGAACTGCTGAAATAAAAATAAAAGGCGTTACAAACGCTACATAATGGTTGCCTATAGCTGTATAGTACGGCGGGTAATTAGACAAGAACGCGATTAAAAACCATGGTAAGCTTATCGAAAATGATGGAAGATCAAAAAGTGAAAGAAACGCTACTGGTGACAAAATCCCAATAAGGTACAGAATTTTTTCGCCAAAAGGAGAAAATAAACATTGTAGTGTCCTTATCGGATTGCTTACCAAATTCCAAAGTAACCCCAAAGGATTGTGTACGGGGTCTCCAAATTCTTGCCAATTCGGATGTGGAGGTACGGTGGGATTGAAAAAGAACATTACCTTTCTGGAAATTATATACCACACAACCCCGAGAATAATCGTGAAAATCGAAAAAATCAAAGTTTTGTTTAATAGAATATTGAAATCTAATGATCCGCATGAAGATCTGTTCTCCTTCCATACAACCCATAAGCCATACAAACCAAAGAAAATAACAAGGAAAGGAACGAACTCTATTACAGAGAGAGACAAGATTATGAAAAGAAGACATTTAGGAAAATCTTTTTTATTGAAATAATAAAAAGCACAGAAAAAGAACAATGGCAAAAATGCTTGCGCATGAAAGTCGAAAAGATAAACACCAAGTAAAGGTGGATAAACTAGATACAAGATAGAAAATACAAAAGCATATTTCGGGTTATTGGTTTCATTTAACCCTATTAAATAAAGCGGAAACGCCGCAAAAGCCAAAACGAATGATTGAAGAATCAATAATGTCGCTGTGCTTTGGAAAAGCCAATACAATGGAAGTACTAAAAAGAGGACTGGAGAAAAATGAATGCCAAAAAAGCATCCATTTGGGTTTATTGGTAACTCAACGGTATACCAAAAGAATTTTCCATTGACCGTGGACCATATGACCTGCTCATAAATACCTAAATCCCAAGCTGTTGACAAAAAGAGTTCATGCTTTAGGATAGAGATATACGACATTAAAGTTGCATATCCCAGAATTGATAGGAACAACGATACTAAAAATTTATTCAAAAAAAAGTAACTTCGGATTTTTTTTATCAATGTTGCCATAGCTTTCAACCTAGTATAGTTTAATAGTTACACGCTTTAATTGTTTATTTAAACTATATTGGTGCGACAGCATTAGAATGCAAAGGCAAATTAAATTTACTAATACAACAAGAAATATTAAAAGAATAACGGGTGTGCCTTTTATTGAAAAAACTGACCATAATCTGTGATCCCTTAACTAGCGATTTAGGTCCTACCCGCCCGCCAGTGTTAATAGCGAAAGAATTGAGGAAATATGATTACGAAATAAGTTTGATGACCATCACTATAAACGAAAAACTACAAGAAAACTTGGATTCGCACAAGATAAAGGTTTTTTCAGCTGGAAGCAAGACTTTCTTCAAAAGCGATTCATTAACATGGTTTTACTTTTGGACTAGAGAGGGAATATTCGAATCAATCTCGAGAAAAATGAGAAATCTCAAGCCAAAACATGAAGGAGTTGTTCTGAATTTTTCAAATATGATAGTCTTGCCATCACACATTTGGTATGCACAAGGACCACCAACTGTTTTGATAGACAATATTAAAGATTATTTAACACCACATTACAAGATGTTCTACGCGTTAACATCGCATTTCTTGCGAAAGATAGACCACAAAACGACTCAAAAATTTTCCGAAATATCAGAGAAAGTGTTTACAAACTCCAAATATCTTGCTCACCTTTATAAAAGGTGGGGGGTAGAAGTCAACACAGTTATCTACCCGCCTTTGGATTGTCAAAAATTTAAGCCGACAACCGCTTCACCGAGTGAAGAGTATGTAGTAACATATTTTGGCAAAGAAACCGATTTCAGAGCCATTCAAAAGGCGTTGAATAATGGAATTAAAATAAAGGCTTTCGGAGGAAAAATTGCAACGGCACCAAAAGTTATGCTAAAACATCCAAACCTAGCATTTTTGGGTAGGATTAGCGATTCTCAACTTATCGATCTCTATTCCAACGCTCTCTTCACTTTCTTCCCTTTCATAGAGGAACCTTTTGGGTATATCCCAATAGAAAGCATGGCTTGCGGTACACCAGTTATAACGTTTGATAAGCAAGGTCCAAGAGAAACCGTTGTTAACAAGGTAACAGGGTGGCTTGCAAATAATGAACATGAAATGATAGACATTGCTTTGAGGATATGGAATGAAGGTTATCCCAAAAAAATTAGGAGTAACTGCCGCCAAAAATCTCTAGAATTTGATGTTAGCCTAATAGTTAAGAGATGGTTGAGTGAGATTACAAATATCTGAATTGCTATTAGGTGTTTATTTCGTCACGTTTTGAGCGAATTGTAAAATTAGAAACGTCTTGTGAAATTGTGTACGAAAGGTAAGGTTTGTGCTTGTTAAAATAGACACGTTTGGAAACGCTGAAAAAATCTTCAAATTGCGCTTTTAATATATATGAAATGAATTGTTTTATTTCGTTTAAGGTTAGTTTGGATTTTCCGAGTTTCCTATTTGCAAAAGTTATTGGGATTTCTCTCACTAATGAGCCCTTTTTTACGGCTTGTCTGACAGTTTCTATTTGTATTTCGTAAGTCTGGCTATGAAGTTCTCTTATTATTTTTTTGAGCAACCTTGTCGAGTAACATCTAAATCCGCTTGTACAATCTTTTATTCTAGCTCGAATTATTACTGAGGAAAGGCTGTTAGCTATTTTACTCAGCATTATTCTTACGGGGCTCCAATTTTCAGTCTTGCCACCAGGTAAATATCGACTACCTATTACTAAGTCATAGCCTTTTTCGGCTAAATTTAGCAGTCTTGGTATGTCCTTTGGGTTATGTGAGTAATCTGCATCCATTGTTATGATGTTTCTGGGTGGTTTTTTAAAAGATAGAAAAGTCTTAAAACCATCTGTAATTGCTGTTCCAAGACCATATTTTCCTAGTCGAGTGAAGAGGAGTATGTTTCCATATTTCTTCTGTAAATTTCGTACGATGTTCGCTGTCCCGTCGGGGCTTGAGTCATCTATAACTAAGATAGTGATATTTAAGTTTAGATTTTCGATTTCTTCTATCAGTTTTCTAATATTTGCTGCTTCGCAATAGGTCGGGAGAATTAAGCCAATTTCAGAGTTAACGCTTTTGTATCCTTCAATGTATCCATAACAATTTGTCTTTGGACTCAAACCTCCTATTTCCATAATTTCTAAGTTTGAACTGCAGGAGGAGGCTTGAGTGTTCATTTCGTTATTTTACACCTTAAATAATGTTCAGTAATCTAACACTTAATATATAAATCCTACCGCTTATTGAGTATAATTTGGAATTTTATTTTGGAAGGCTTTTTGATTTTCTTCTGTAATAGGCTAGTGGATGCCGTATTTTTTTGCATATTTCGTCTGGGTTAGTGCATACTCCATGTGTTTTTAGCGTGTCGCATTTTGGTGTGGTGTAGCGTGTTCTAGAGCCTCTTTCTCCAGCTATGTGTTCAACTTGATAGCGTGTCATTCTTTCGTTATAGTCAGAAAAGTTTTTGAATAATTCTATGACGTTTTCGCTGGGCATTCCTATGTTTACTAGAAATGATGTTAGGGTGAAGCGTCCAATGTGTGATAAGTGGCGTCCACTTGTTATTGCTTTGTAGAGGTTTTTTATGCATGGCGGAAAAGCTGCTTGCACGATTTTTTTGGGGAAGCCTTCCATTTCGGCTTTGCCTATTTTTTCTATGGACAATTTTTTTATTTTGTTGGCTAACTCTATTATTTTTGGGGGAAATTTTGGCGTGTCTTTTGCTTCTAAGCGTTTTTCAATGTGCCGTCTTACTTCTTCGCTTAGTAGCCGTGCAGCTTCGTTTCTTGTTAGGTAAACGTTTCCTTTGTAGAGAATACGGTTTACTAGTTTCCATTTTCCACTTCGCAGATGGGTTGTGTTTTTGATGAAGTCTGTGAAGTGTAATTTGAATTCATAGGGGATGTTGTCATTGTCGTTTTTTTGGATTGCCCATTCAAAATTTTGTGCGATTGCCAAGATTTTTTCTTTAGGCTCTAACTTCATATCATTGTAGGTTTGTTTTGATTCGGCTAGGGCGTATCTTTTTTTGATGAAGGAGTTTTCTGTTGCCAAAGTTAACATTATTGCC
>JAEOSG010000332.1 GCA_016840485.1 Candidatus Baldrarchaeota archaeon | reverse complement strand
CAGTTTGACACCATCTATTTCGCATACATACTCAAAACCCGCTTCTATAAGCTCAGCTGCCTGCTCAACCGTCTTAGCAACCCTGCACACATATTCGTCTTCGCTTTGAGTTTTCACAAGCTAGGTGTAAAGCAGCGTATTCTTAATGTTCCTATGACCAAGCATCTGCATTACATGAAGAATATCCTTAGTTCGGGCATGTTCTACAGTCACCTTCCAATGCCTAATCGTATGAAACGATATTTTCAGCAGCCTCGGGTTGCCAACTTTATGTACGATCCTTTTCCGGTTTCTCTCGAAAGTACTCATTAGACTTCTCAAGTTCTTATAATGGCTGAAAATTCTTTCGCCTTCCTTGGGAAGACCCCCTAAATCTAAAAGAATTAGAAGAAAGAGCTTTTATTTTTGTCTATCAATATGGCAAGAAAGTTAGCAGCAGTTTTTGTATGAATTGCATTTTAGTGAGAGATTTATCTTTCTAGGCTCTTAGAGCTGTTATGACTCCGTGGCATTTACACGCTGTCCCAATAATGACTGAAGACTTTCCTTTACATTTCTCTAGCACTTTAATTATCTCATTTCCCTTAAGTGCACCTAAGCCGGGCTCCAGCTGATAGCTACGCAGTATTATTGCCTCCGGGACTGCAAATTGTAGTAAATCATACATTGGACAAGGCTTCTTAAGCTTTGTAACCGGACAAATAGGCGGGGCGTTACAGTTCTGTTTGCAGGGCTTGTCCCTGTTATATGAAACTACTACCGTTCCTTTACCTATAGAAACTATGATCTTAAGAGGAATTCCAGCTAAAAAATGATTTATTCCCTCATCCCACACTTTTAAGCCGTATTTTTCCTTTACCAACATCGCAGCAATATGAATTGGAGCTGTTGGAAAAACATATTCTGGTTTTACTTTTTCAATTAATGTTAAAGCGTCTACCATATCTCCCTTAACAAAATAGTTTTTTGAAGAATCCATATGATTGATCTCATCTAGATTTAACCTGATAAGATCAAATGTTTTTGTCACAAGAGGTTTTTCGTCTTTATCTAAGACTATGAATGGCTTGGAATTCTCTAGTAGATATTTTGCGGCTTTAGTCCCAAACTTGCCTCCACCGATGATTAAACTGAATTTCTTCAATGTAATTTCAACCGTAGTTGGGTATTTCATATCGCCATCTTACTGTCTCACCATCTGACAAAATGTACAGGTCTGCGCCGCAGTCTCCATATTTCCAAGCCTTTGATTCCTCATCCCAGTAATACCACATCCAATAATATGCACCTTTATTCCATACTCCGTTTATGGCGTCTACGAAAGAGGCTTGATAAGCTGGCCAATAAGTCGAATTAACTTGGGCCACCATTCTTGTTGCTTGAAGCAAATTGCAACCTAGGGGAACTATTGTTTGGTTATACCATTGAATAGTGCCATTTCCATAGTCTATGCAAATGTTAACCCGCATTATACAACTCTCGTATTGTTGAAGTAAATTTGTTAGATTTTGTCTTTCAGTTTCATAGCTTTGAGCTAAAGAGTTATAGTCGTTTAGCAATTCCGTATAACTCTGAAGAAGACTGGTATAGTTTTTTAGCAAATTATTGTATAGAGTCACATATACTGTGTTAGCGCTTTTTTCCTTTTGAAATTCCACATAATAGTAGGCTGCAACTAGACTTACTAGGAAAAGTGAAGCTATCCACGCCAAAACCACCATTATAAACCTTCTTTTTGTTTCCTTCATAGATTCTCACCAGCCAAACTCCCAACAATTTTAATTAAACGATGGAAAGCCGCCCAAAAAAGTACGGTGTTTGAGACGACATGAATTATTGAAAACCAAACTCCAGTAATTAACACAACAACAATTTCGAGGTTGAAGAGTGCGGCATATCCCACGTTTGTGATTATGTCATAAATTAACGTGACGAAAGCAGCCAAACATGCGCTTTCAAAATCCAAGGACTTAGGGATGCTGAAATCGTTACCGAGTAATTTGCGATAGGCTCCTCCTGCAAATCCAATTAATGCC
>JAEOSG010000116.1 GCA_016840485.1 Candidatus Baldrarchaeota archaeon | reverse complement strand
AATCTACATCGCAAGAAAAGTTGAAGGACCACACCTAGTTAGAAAAAGCGGAAAACACCGAGAACTACAAGGAAAACTATACGATGCAAAAGCATACATCGACCTACCAATCAAGAAAAAACAAAAACAAACATAAAACTCCCATAAATCTAACATAACGCCCAACAAGAATACCACAGCAAAATATACAATCTACCACAACTCAACTTCAAGTTTCTTTATTCTTCCAAAGTGCCTAATATTTTTAGTAGCTATTTTATCCTCCAAAGCTATCGCAGCAGCAGAAATAAATAAATCTCTAATATCAACCATCTGTCCTTCACGTCTAAGTTCAGCCAACACAGCCCCAGATATCCTCGCCATCTTCTCATCAAAATTAACAAGTTCAAGCGACTTCAAAAGCTCTTCAACAAGCTTCAAATTTTCTCTAGCCCTCGAAGACTTATACGCCCCATAGTAAAGCTCAAACGCACACACAGTAGTTGTTCTCAAAGGCTCACGATTTTCCTCACATTCCCTAATCTTCTCCTTAACACTCTCATCTCCACGAAGCAAAGCTACAAGCACACTCGTATCCAAAATCACTTAGAAGCCTCCCTACCCCAAGCCTTCCACAACTCATCTAACTCTGTTAACGCCTTATCCAATTCTTCAGGATCTCCAGCCCACTTTCCAGCAAACTCAAGTAAACTTTTCCTCTTTCTAGATGTTAACCTTAGAATAACGTCTGTAAAAGACTCCTTGCCTCTTTTCTCTCTTAAAAGAGCCTTATACGCCTCCAAAGAAATAGTTATTGTCTTATGAGGCATATCCACCACCTACAACTATATGTGCACATATGTGCATTTAAACATTACCAGCACAAAACCACATACAACGCAAAACCCTAGGACCCCGCAAAACCCTAGGATCAACAACAATCCTCTCTTCCACAACCTACCACCCGCAAAACATCAACAACAAATACGCATCCCCCCTTAAAAACCTAGCTAAAACACACAGCCTACCATACTCCTCTTAACTTTTCTAAAACCCCAACCAAAATCAACATTAAAACATAAAGAACAACCTTTATCTTAAAAAAGTAGAAATCCCTCCCACTTTTAAAATCTAAAATCTCAAAAGACTTTACAATTTTACTTTCCCTAAGTAACTTTAATGTCCTTAGCATTTTCAACCTGACCCAACTTTTCTTCCAAATCCCTTAAACTCTCAACATAAGCCTTCCACTCAATATAATCATCCCACTCCTCAAAAACCTCCTTACCCTCCCTAACCCTCCTCTCAAACTCCTCAAAACTACAACCATACTTCCTTTCAAAAAACTTCAACTTCTCCTTAACAAGAACGATTTGAGAAATAATATTCAACCTCAAAAACTCCCTAACATCCTCCTTCGAAACAAAAACACTCACACAAAACACCCCACACAAACTACTAGTAACAAATATGCACCAACATTTAAAAGCATAACCAAAACACCAACCACCACACAAATAAACATTACATTTAAACATTTTAAACCTTATTTTCCTTTTCACCGGCTAGCGCGCTAATATCTATACGATCTGACAAGAGATATTACAACAACAAACATCTTAACACTATACTGGTTAACGCCAATCTTGAATAGGAAGAAAAGAATTAGTCTGCCGATAGTCTTCGATGAAAGGCAGAGACAGAGGATTGAAGAAGCCTTTAGTGGAAAATGGAAATTTACAACGGTTGAGATAGTTAAGCGTAACGGTGAATGGTACACTCATTTCGTTTTAAAGAAAACCGTTGAACTACCAGATGACTTTGAAACAATTGTAGCGATAGATAGAGGGGAACACAACCTAGCCGTAGCTGTCGCCGTTTCAAAGAAAAATCCAGAAAAATCTATGAAGGGACAGTTCTGGAGAAGAGAGGAAGTTAAGCAAATAAGAGGACTATACAGTCACATTAGAAGAAAACTTTAAGAAAAGAAGCTTCTAAAGAAGGTTAAGGAGATTACAGGTAAAGAGAGGTTTAAAGTAAACCAGCAACTCCACATCATAGCTAATTCATAGCTAATCAAGTAGTTGAATATGTAAAGCAGTTTCCAAAGCCAGTAATCGTAATGGAAAACTTAAACGGTATGGAGGCCACATAGACAAGACATACCACTACAAATTCCGTAAGACAGGATTAGAGCGATTACCAATTTCCAGAAAATTTATCCAAGATTGCCATCAAATTCTCAAGGTTTATGGAAAATTAAATAATTTAGCTAATATCTGGATGATGTAAGATTTTAAGTATTTGAGTTTATTAAAATATGTTGGAGGATTAAAAGTGACTACTAGAACCATCAAGTTGAAAGTGCCAGAATGGATTGATGAAAAAATGGCAAAAATAATCTTTGAACTCGGCTTAGCAGAACTAAAGAAAGATTTTCACAGAAAAGCCGAAATTTTAGCGTATTTGGAGGCCAAGAAATGGAGTACCTAGTAGACGCCGACGTACTTTACGCATACATGAATCCCCCTGACTGGCTACATAACCATGCTGTTAAAGTAGTTGAAAAAATAAAGAAAGGTGAATTAAAAGCCAAAGTCAGCCCTATCATCATATTGGAACTTGCAATTGTCATCAAAAGAGATCTTTCTGAAGAGGCTATGCTAAGAATTTATGAGAAGATCAAAGATTTAAAAGTCGAAATACTTTCAGTAAACGAAAAAACAGTTGAAGAAGCCTTTAAATATTTAAAGAAAAACATGGGAATATTCGATGCATACCACGCAGCTACAGCAAAAACATATAACCTAACCATCATAGGTACAGATCAAAAATATGATAAAGTAGGAGTAAAAAGACTAGATCCAAGACAACTCTAACAACAAACACAAACTCATTAGAAAATATGAAACTTCCATTTTACTAGAAGCATTATATTGTCTAGACTACATCTGAAGGTAATTTAAGAATTTTGAAGTTTATCAGCAATGTACAGAAACTTCTAAACAAAACACAAAACTACTTCTGGAAGATAATAACCATTCCAAACAGCCGCGCAATAAAATTTAAATAAGAACATCTCAAAATACTTTTTACTAAGCTAAAAAGGACGGGAGTTCTGAGGGTGTAATTATGGAGACCACATACAGAAAAACCTTAATCGTTGTTTTTTCTCTTTTGATAATAAGCAGCATTCTCCTAGGCAACACAATAAACTGCATAAATGGTACATGGTCAAAAACAGAAAATCTCTTAAAAAACGAAGTAAAAGTACTTCAATTTAATGTTACCGCTACATCTCCTTATTCAGTTAAATTACAATGGAAGCTTTCCTACAACAGTTCAAATTTATATATTAAAGTAATTCGGTACTTCATTACCTTTGAAAGCACCATTGCAATACTCTCCTCCACAATAAGTAATTTCACAGACCGATGGGTTCAATTCGGAACACAATACAGCTACAAAATAGTAGTCATAAATGAAAATAACGAAATACTAGCCCAAAGCGAAACAAAACACATTATCACACCAATCGACCAAAACAACCCAGGTAAACCACTATACAACTGGACATACTACAAAAACATCAAATACCCCTTCTCTCAAGAAAACTATTTAAACTATGACCAAGACAACTTCACCATCTTCAGATACATTCTACACGGCGTAAACGTCACAGTAGCGGTTGCAAAAAACCTTTCACCAAACCCAGGCACAAACTTCCTAACAAGTTTCGTAAACCATGTTTTCACATATTTCCACCGACACTGGACCGTATATCAAGCATTTCCAATAAGCGAATACAGAATTATTGTACTTCACAACGGAAAATTGTGCGGCGAAGATGAGCTAGGACTACAATACGGTGATACAGGCAAAGACGCCATAACTCAGGTAGGAACGGGAGGAAGACTAAGCCATGAAATAGGTCACGCATGGATCGGAGGCATATTACAAGTAGAAAGAAACCTCCCCAACGGTCAAACCTTCAACCCAGAAACTCAAGACTCAGACAAGTGGATAATTGAAGGCTTTGACTCTTTTTACGGAAACATCCAACTAGACCTCCAAGAAGCCTTAAACATGCTACAACACGACCTAGAATATTACCGCAATACAATGCTAGGCACCTCACTAGATAAACCTCTCGTAGATCTCCCCATATACTTTGGCACAGAATACGCATACACATACTACTGCAAAGGAGAACTAGTAGCATATCTAATCAACAAAATACTAATCGACACAGACAACAAAACTCTAAACGACTTTATGAGATACCTATACAGCAAATACAACATCACCACTTGGGAAGAAAGAGAAACAAAACTCATATCAACAGAAAAACTATTACAAGAACTAAACAACTTCTCAAAATACAACTTCACAGAATTCTTTCAAAAATACGTATACAACACCACAGAACTCCCCATAGAAAAAATAGACACAAAATACATCCAACCCCTACGAAACTTCCAAGAACAAATCCCAACACAAATAAACATGACACAAATACAACAACCAACAAAAAACACAAACCTAATCATAGCAACAAGCACAATCATAATCACAGCAACACTCATAACAACAATACTCATAACCAAAAGAAAAAACAAAAAAGACAAAACACCTAACCTAAGTAATTCCTCCCCAAATCAGATAAAATCGTAAACTTCCAAGAACATGCTTAGGAAACATATACAAGGATTTTTCGGCTTTGAGAACGAAGATGATCTATTTGAACAAAAATTTGGAATAGATTGACGAGTATCCTACCTAGATGGTACGTGGGAATCAAATAATAACTTGAAAAATATTTATGATATTTATAAGGATGCCAAGAGGCATGTAGGATGGGATTGGTGGGGGAATACCGATGAAGAATACGAAGTCCTAACAATATTTTTCGGACAGTTAAGCTTTGAAAACTGGAAGATTGCTGGCCTTGCTGAAATAGACGGCAATGACTTCATTGTTGCAGATGAATTCTTATTTATTGGACAACATGAAATGTCGCACCTTTATGGTTGTGATGATCATACAGGCTGGGCAGCATGGACTACTTGATGCGTAATGTCCTATGCATGGGGGTATTTTGTTACAAGTTGGTGTAAAACATGTACAAATACTATAAATGGGAATTTATATAAGTGGTGAGAAGAATGACAAATATCATAGATCTCTTACTTCTTAGCCTTCTAACGGTAATGTCCTGTGCACTGACCTTTATATTTTTCAGAAACATTCCAAAAAAGCCTTGGAAAGCCGCTTTACTCGTTACTTTGCTTGGGGCATTATTCGCCTTTACTTTAAATGCTTTTATTTTAATACTTATCCGACCGGTTGAGTATTTTAGCATCATTTTTTGGGGCTATATCTTTTGTTCCATTTTCATTTACAGTCTTTCTTACCACCATTTTCAAAGAAAACTGAAAGAAGCAAACAACACGCAGCAAACTTCACACATCGACATTAAGTAGAATTTAAACATAAAATTGCTACCTACGATTGCTAGAATCCACACAATATGGTTTAATTCAAAGAAGATTCAGCAGAACATCTCGAATATCTCAAAACAACATCTCAAAATTGCTTCCAAATAAATTAACAAGATATTTTCTTTAATTATTGTTTTTGAGTTTTCAGTATTTTGTGTATTATTTTAATTGCCTAAAATAAATATTTCATTCAAACACTTTAAACCTGTTTTCTCCCTCATCAACAATTCTTAAAACTTTCCTAAGTTAATTCCTAACCGAAGTATCATAATATAGATGACATTTCAAATTCAAAATTTATCCAAAAATAGCTAAACTTCACCTAAGTCTTCCAGAAACTTCTCTACAAGTTCCCGTGAAACATAATAACCTTTACTAATCATTTTCTCTATCAAAGGCTTAACTTTCTTCACGATTCCGCTCCTCTTTGCAAGTTTAAGCGCACCTAACACAGACATCCCCATCTTTTAGACGTCTTTCTCCCTCTCAAATCGTCTATCATTAATTTACTCTTCCTTTCCAACGCTAAAACAATAGCTTCAGCCTCACCTCATCAACCATCAGCTGCAATGCATTTACAAGCCTTCTATCGCTAGGATTCTTAACAACAAAATCTAAAGACTCAAAAAACTCCTTCTCCTTAACTGTTAACTCCCTTCACACAGCTGGAGGAACAACCACCAACTTAAATAAACTCTTTAAACATCCATCGCTTCAGCATATTTAAAAGCTATAAGAGGAGATGTATCAGACACGATCTCAGAGGCGATCAACTTCCTCTAACTCCTCTTTTAACTCCTCTACAGGCTAATTAACAACACTAACCTCCCGCCTACTCAATTCCTTAATAAAATCCTCAACACAAAGATCAGCAAGCTCAGCAGCCTGCTTCAAAGTTAACTTACCTTCACGGTAAAGTTCAACAGCAACCAACAACCTAACCTCATCCTCAGACAACTCTAAATGCTCAGGAAACTTCAATCTAATAACCTTCATAAACACACCCCTAACAATACACAACAAACCAAAAGAAAAACTAACACCCACCCCACATAAAACCTCTACCAACAAATATGCACCAACACTTAAAAACCTAGCCAAACATCAACCATTTAAACGTGAAGCATCACGCTTTAACTTAAATAACCTAACATTTAGATTTTAACACTCGTAATGACCTTTCACAACACTTAAACTTTACCTAAACACACCGTAAATAGAAGCCAACACGACGCTCCAATCATCAAATTTCGAATACTTTTCTATCTGAAGGTTATTTAAATATACTATTTGAATAAATATGATACAGGTGACTAGTGTTGGCAAAAACTTACGGAAAAATTATACGTGTCAGGCTTGAAAACGGGGTCCTCAAACCTGTTCAAAAAATAAAAGAACTAGTTGAAGGAGAAGAATACATAATACATATTATTGTTCCGAGAAAAGCTCAAGGCCTAGCTAAAATACTCGAAGAATACGAAGAAGAAATCGAATTCACCACCGAAGAATACGAAGAATTTACCTCAACGAGGAGGTAAAATTGTCACTTGTAATCGATACCTCAGTCTACATCGACAGATACTCAAAAGACCCTACCCGCAAAAACCTTGCCAAAAAACTCTTCAATCTAGCCGAGAAATTAATAATTTACGAACCTAGAATATTCATCATAGAACTACTCTGCGTAGTATCAAGAAAAACCACCAATTTCAAATCCATCATAAACAAAATAGAAGAAAAAATAAACATAGTCAACGAAGAAGAATTATTTGACACAGCAAGACAATTAGCACCCCTAGTTCACGGAAGAGCTATAGACCTATACTTCATAGCTACAACAAAACTAACAAACTCCATACTAATAACATGCGACAAACTTCAAGCCATTAACGCCAAAAAAGCCAAAATACAAGCATACTACCTAATAAAAGAATTCAGCAAAACCACAAACAAAATAAAACAACTAATAAAACACAGCCAACATTACATCAAATACAAAACTTAAATAACACCTTTATAGCTAACTTTTAAACCTAACTTTCTGTTTTCCTAAAATAATATCTAAAACCAATACAACAAAACCCCACTTAAACAATATTCAACAAACCTACAAACTTAACGCACGTCGTCTTACCACCACACCAAACCCAAAAATAAATTTTAAAGTTAAGTTAATCATCTAAACATCAAAAACCTTGCCAAAACAAACAATCTGACACACATTAAAACAAACACGAATTTCATAACAATATTATTCAAGTACTTCCACATCTATGTTCGTTACTTCCTTTATATCTTTGAAATTCTTATCTTTTGTTATCAACTTCTCTTTTCTATTGATACAAATTGCTGTAATCACTAAATCTAAGAAACTTTTCGGCTTTCCTCTCCTATATAACTCTTTTTGAATATTAAAAGCCAAAACATAATCTTCGATAGTCGGCAAGTATACTTTCCCCTTAAACAACGGATGCCCCCGAAATCTTCGGATATTCAATCAAAGAAACAATCGTTATATTCTCTGTGATCGTCTTTCTCCGCTTTATTCTTCAATTACTTCCGAAGTATCGAGTACAACAATTTTAATCTATCTCTCTCCTTTCTCCTCACATTAACATATTCAATTTCCTCTTCAACCACCCCGAAAATCTCCCTAACCTCACCAAAAGTTAACTCACGAGAACACAGAAGCTTAAAAACTAACTCCTTAACTTTTTCCTCAAACTCCTTCTCATCAACCCAATCCGGAACATCAACCCTAATCGTAATCCTCTTCATCTCA
>JAEOSG010000331.1 GCA_016840485.1 Candidatus Baldrarchaeota archaeon | reverse complement strand
AACGTAATCTGGATCCATCACAGCATATGTTCTCTCCATTTTGGGAGCAGCTTCAGCATCAAGAAGCTCTACAGATTTCTTTCCAACCATTTCAGCAATTTCATGCATTTTTGCTTTTTCAAGAACTTCAAATCCTCCTGAACCACCTTCAACTCGTTCATACGATTGAATAAGACCTTCTCTCTTTGCAAATGAACTAAGGAAAGCCCAAAGAACTTGGTTTTCAAATCTTATCAACGCTCCTTCAGAACTGGCAAAAAGTTTGTTGACTTTAACGCATGAAAAGCTTGTAGACGTACGTTTAACCTCATCTGATACCTTCATCCCTTTATCCCATTCAACACATTGAGTTAACTTCTCCTCGACATCAAGGCTCTCGATATCTTTCTTTATTTTGGCTTTAACATGGTCTTTTGTGACCTTTATTGGTGCTAGTTTTGTCGGTTCTTTTATATGTTTGGCTGATGCCTTAGCTACTTTAAAAGCTATTTCAGCCGCTTTCTTTAAGCCTTCACGATTTAAATTTGTGGTTGATTGAAATCCCCACGCTCCGTTCGCAAGTACCCTTATTCCAGCACCTCTTTTTCTAATTACGATATGTTTTTCGGGTACACCATTCATAACTTCAATTGTTTCATCGTAGTGTTCTTCAATTCTAACATCTACGTAAGTGACTCCAAGTTTAGAAGCATAATCCACTACGAATTCAGCTAAATCTTCCAATGCTCTTTCACCCCTCTATGGCTAAAATTAAACATCTTAGATATGAATTTTCCGAAATAAATATTTCAAGTCAACGATAAGCGGTTACAATACGATAGAGCTGCGTTTTGATGCGTTACTAAAATATATAAATTGTAGTTAAGTGATATTATTTCAAACTGAGGCTTAAAAATGAAAGTGTGGAAAGTTACTTTAAGATCAAGTAACGGCGAAAAGCAGGTTTTCAATTTAATAGATTTACAGGACATAGTTGGGCAATATCTTGTTTTCAAATCTGAATGGTATAATAAGTTTCTTGAACATTTAGAGTCAAGCTATACCTTACTACCATTAACTTTAGAGGAAGTAATTTCACCGGATGGAGTACCTGTTCTGACGCCTCAAAAATATGCATCATACATGTTTCTACTTTACAAGTACATGTTTAAACGTTATCTACCAGTTTCTTATTTGCTCAGAGTAGATGAGAAAAGAAATGTACATTTAATGGCGGTTTACCCTAAAGTTTTTGCAGAAGCTATAAAAGGAAATCCGATAATAGCCAAAACACCTTTAGAAACATTAGTAACATCTCCTGAAAAAGTAAAATTTAAGCAATTGATTATTGCTATACCTCCAACACCAAAATCTGGTGATAAGAATGATTGAAACATTAAAACTAGGCGTTAAACTTTTTGATTTGTTGATTCCTGAAGGTATACCGAGGAATACTCTCATAATAATTAGAGGAGAACCTGGAACTGGGAAAGTTTCATTACTTACAGAAATAGCTTATAGAACGTTAAAATTGGGTGAACCAGTTATAATGGTGGTTTACGGTCAAACACCGCTTTCCCTCTTTCAGCGATTCTTATCTCATGGATGGGATATTTCAGATGCTTTAAAAGAAGGGAAAATAGTTTTTCTTGACGGTTTTTCAACAAGATTTAGAAAACAGGAAACCAGAGTACAATATCCAATAGTTAAGGAGACCTATGAACAATTAAAAAGAGCTCACAAACTAATAGATAATCCGCAAGATATACATGAAATTTTCTCCGAAATTATTGAAAACGCTACTCGATTGAAGATGTTATCTCGAGGAGTAATTCTGATAGATTCTTTAATTGAAATGTTAACTTTAATACCTAAGGAGCAAGTTTTAGAATTTATTAGAAGATTAAGAGTTTACATTGCAAAGGATTTATGGGTTCCTATTTTCTTTGGTGCAAGCATAGGGTTAATGGAGGAATTTTACCTTCTCCTAGACTACATGGTTGATGGCGCGATAGACATAAGATTTCACCCAAAGCTTCTTGATAAGGGAATTCTAGTTAGAGAAATTAGAGTTAGAAA
>JAEOSG010000330.1 GCA_016840485.1 Candidatus Baldrarchaeota archaeon | reverse complement strand
TATTTGAAAGAAAACAAAAAAGAGATAAACAAAGAAGAGGTTGTAAACTATGTTAAAGGAATAAGCATGGAGGTTATAAAAGCTCTCGGCGGAACACGGTGGGGTCCAGCAGGTTCCTTCATAGAAATAATCAGAGGAATTGTGCTTAACACAGGTAAATTTTTAAGTTACGCTATTCCACGCAAATTTGACAATATTGATGAACCAGTTCATGTCACGGTCCCAGCTAGATTAACCAGATCCCTAGGACCAGACATATGGAACCAATTAACCAAAGATGAACAAGAGAAGATAAAGGAGGCAGCTTACGCAATTTACCAAACATATAGCAGAGCTAAAAACGTAGTCGAAAAGTAACACCATTTACTTCAATTTTAGTGGCGTTAAAGAGGGATTCCTGCAGTTTAAATAACTTGTTGGTGTAGTTTTATGATCCGTTTATCTAAGTTAGATGGTTTTTGGATGTTCGAAACAGATGATGGCTATAAGATTAAGATCAGGAAGGCTGATATTAATGATAGAGAGGCTTTAATCAAATTTTATCAAAGTTTGGATATTGAAACTATCTATAATAGGTTTCTTTCCGTTGTCAGAAACTTTAAGTCAATAGTTGAGAAGATTACATCTGATGATACTGGTTTTTGTGTTGTTGCAGAGTTTAACGGCAAAATTATTGGTGATGGAGAAGCTGTTTTCATCGAAAAGCCTGTTCGCGCAGAAGTAGCCTTAGTGGTGAAAAGAGAGTGGAGACGTAAAAGAATAGGCACAGCACTAATTTTAGTTCTTAGAGAAATCGCATTAGAAAAGGGTATTAAGTGGGGGTACGCGACGATATCTCTAAGTAACGTTGCATCGCTTAAAATAGCGAAAAAAATGAACGCAGAAATTAAACGCATAGACATAAACACAGTCAAAGTATGCCTTCCGTTAACCGGTGAAAAAGAAGGATGCTGGAAAGGAAAAATTATATGATCTTCATGAATATCTTTAATTTCTGTGCGTGGTCGTAACTTAGGCGAATTTTTAAATATTTGTTCTATCATTTACATAGACATTATGTGGAGAGGGTAGTTATGGAAGTCTCCAATAGGGGTTTGAGTTCAAGACTGTGGATTTTAGGCTTAAGCTTCTTTCTGCTGCAAATTTTCCCATACATAGTCTTTGGCTTCGGTTATATACCCGGAATAATATCTATACCAGATTTAATAGACCTCATATTGTATCCGTTTGTCATAGGCTTAACATTGTACTCCATTTTCACATTTCTCGTAAGAAAAGAGGACAATATCTTCCTAAAATACTTGTTTGTTTGTCTCCTAATTCTTCACATAGAGGGTCATGGCTTACATTGGGCCGCTAACGCCATAGACGTTACCATGGGCCATACCGTAGGCGTACCTACCGCTCTACATGAATATACCTATTTTCTGGATGAACACCTAGGCCACTGGCTTCTCTTCTACGCTCTGTTCGGAATGCTTCTATATTTCCTTCTAATTTCCATCATCAAAGATAGAGATGAAAATATTGAAAATCACTGGCTAGTTAATCAAATTATTGCTTTTATCTTTGGCTTCAGTTTGATTGTCGCCGGAATAGAGGCCCAAATACCATATGAAACAATAGCTGCTGGACTAATATTCCTTGCAATTCCGATGGTTCTCCTAAGACAAAAACTAAGAGAAATGTTTAAGAAAAGATGTTTGGCAAGCTGCATGTTTTCCACTGGTCTATGGATTGTAATTTTTGCAGCAATTTACTGGCTATTGTTCCACGGATTTCCGCAACCATCAGAATGAATGTAACAAAACCGCACCAAAAGACACAAAACTACACTTTAATAATAGTAATTGATAATTTGTATGAGGTGGTTTACGATGCTTGTTGATAGTTTACCTGAGTTTTGCCTTGAAAGGTGGTTAAGCCTAAGGGAAAACTACGCAAAGATACTTTTGGGTGAAAGCGGTGTAGAACCGCTCACTATAGCTGAACTAGAAGAACTTTATGGAAAACCAATCATAGACTCCAGTTTAGAGCTGGGATATGGATGGACATTAGGAAGCC
>JAEOSG010000329.1 GCA_016840485.1 Candidatus Baldrarchaeota archaeon | reverse complement strand
GAAGGGAGAAGGCTTCCACAGAAAAGAAGCAAATATTTCATGACCATGCGCCTCATCCTTTCAACCTCAAACTTACATCGTAAGACTTAAGATAATATACTCCTATAAAAGCTTTTCCACAAAACAAGAATAACAGACCGAACTTAATCCAGCTTAGCCTATAGCCAAAACACCCTCAAAAATCTTCTTTGCATCTATACCTAATTCCTTTGAAAGCCAAATTCTCAACAACTCATTATCCTTTGGCAACTCTCCACTATAAGTTATAACCCTACCATTCTTAAGTGCATCTGCCTGAAAAGACTTGTCAGTCTCCCTATACAAAAACGAAACAGTTTCGGCACCAGAAGCTAAAGTTCTAAAATCTTCCCACTGTCTACAACGTATGATAACCGGCGGCCCCTTAATTTGCACCTGTCTTTCAATTTCAACAGGTTTTCTTTCAGTCGAAACATAATTAATTATATTAGCGATTTCGTTCTGAATAGAAGTCAATCTCTCCTCAATTTTCTCAATTTTTTCACTTAATTCCTCACTATTTCCAAGTCTTTCAGTTATTTCTCCAAGTTCCTTAATTAACTTGTCTAGATCCTTTTCATGCTCCCTAAGAACATTTATTATAAAGTCTAAGGCTTCAAGCGCATCGTCCCGAGAAGGTTTTTTAGCCATCGGCTTTCCCTCTTCAAGAAAATAAGTAGAATTCTATTTAAATAAATGTAGCGAATCGAAAAACTGTATCTAAGGGAATAGCTAACCATACTAATTGAAAATTTTAACAGCACCTACTTCGACAATAGGAATCGTTCAAAATGTTTATTTCAAATTCATATTTTCGCTTCATAACCTAGTTAAATCGGTACATCAATTCTTAAGGCTGGAGGAAAAAATTTGAGCGGAACATTTCAATTGAAGAATAGAGATGAACTCAAAAGAAGAATGCTCGAAGTTTTCAGAGACCAAATTTCAGTGCTTTCAGATGATTTTAGGGAGATTTTTGCTGACGATATGGTTACAGCATTCCAAAATCGCCTATTAATCCTAACCAAAATACAATCAGAGAAGTTAACCAAAAAGAAGGATTAGGGCTTTAATGCCTAAAAACTTAGTTTGGATACGTAAAAGATTTATATTTAAAACGCGAAAAAGGAGGAAAGAGGTAGATAAGATGCGAAGGTCAAAACTTGAAATGTACATTGACATACTCAGAGTTCTTGCCCAAAGGGGACCATTAAAACTAACGCATATTATGTATAAGGCCAATGTTAACTGCAGCGTTTTGAAGGAATATCTCGACTTCTTGATAAAACAGAATCTTGTTGAGGAGAGAACGGTTGGCAAGAAGAGAGTTGTCTATGCTATTACCCAGCGTGGGATAACTGTCCTGAAATATTTCAGAGAATTGAAGGCGATGCTGCCAGTTATAGAGGAAGATTCGAGAACTCCAATTCCCTACTAACCCTTAACCTTTATTGAATAATCAGTTTTCTGTTTTATCGGTTGCCTTGTGAGGACTAGTTTTGAATAGAATTTGAATTGTATTTGAAACTATGTAAAATTATATCGTAAGACTTAATAAACAGTATTCTGAACATTATCGTAGACACGTTAAACAGAAACCGGAGAGAAAACCTTGAAATCAAGGGAAAAAACCCTTAGAAGAAGCGAAATACAACTCCTAGAAAAAATCAAAGAAAGCTTAGATAAGCTAAACGAAAAAATGGAAGTAATAATAGAGCTGCAAAAACAAGAGCCCAAAAATATTCCGGAGCAATTACCAGACGCATTGGATGTTATGACATTACTTTCATTACCCGACCACCTAAGAAAAACAGCAATTACAATATGTAAATTGGGGCGTGCCACAGCCGACGAGGTGGCAGAGCAAACGAAAAGGGCGAGAGCTGTCGAAAGCGCATATCTGAACCAGCTTGTTTTGATGGGCTATTTAAAGAAGGAAAGAGTCGGTCGAAAAGCCTACTTCTACGTTGAAAGAGAAGGTGAAAATCATTGAAGAAAATAATTGCCGTTCACTCATACTGTCTCTTATACACATCTGACGCTGCCGA
>JAEOSG010000115.1 GCA_016840485.1 Candidatus Baldrarchaeota archaeon | reverse complement strand
GTAGACATGATAACATCGATTCCAGCGGAATTTTACCCAGACCTCGTAGCTAAGAACAATACAGACATAATAGTGAAGACCTTCCTTTCACAGGAGATAAGGTACTTCGGTTTTAATTGTGCAAAATGGCCTTTCAACGATACAAGAGTTAGACAAGCAGTATCAATATTACTAGGCAGCGAAACAATTAGAGAACAACTTAAAGAAATCAACTTTAATCTCTCTGAGCCATTATGGGGTCCGTTGCCACCATCAATACCAGGCTATAAAGAAGAGATAGAAGAATACGCTAAGGAGAGTATGGCCTATAGCCTAACAGAAGATGAGCGGATTCAACAAGCTCTTCAACTACTTAAAGAGGCAGGCTGGGAAGACAGAGATGGCGACGGTATTTTAGAATATGTAAATGGATCAAAATTTGAATTCCCACTACTGGTTCCAAGAGAATTCTACAAATCCGAGGAAGCAGAACTGCTAGTAAATGAATTAAAGAAAGCAGGCCTAAAATTCGATATCCAAATACTAGATACAATGACGATTAAGGAGCAACTTGTACACTGTAAACATTATGCATTCCTCTTCCTGTATGGCTGGATGGACCCAATGATCCTAAGATACCTATTCCACTCAGAAGGTGTCAAGAGAACATGGTTTAGCACACCAGAACTTGACGAATTACTCGATAAAATGACTACAACAGTAGATCCAGAGGAAAGACAACAATACATCGACCAGGTTTGCAAGTATTTAATAGATAATTGCCCATGGGTCCCCTTATACGCACCAAAGGCTGCTCTAGCTTGGAAGGCTATATACACAGGAATTATAATTAACATGTATGAAGGCGGCACAATACTATGGGAAGACATAACAATGGGAAGAGGAGGATAAACAACTTGCCACATTCTCCTTTTTTTTAAAAGACATTGCTAAGGAACTTCAATTCGCCATAAAGGGCATCATAATTTCTTATCCTAAGCACTGGGTTGTAGGAGTTGCAGTCAAGGATCTTACAACCGGGTCTGGAATAGAAATAAATGGAAGCGAAATTTTCCCATCTGCAAGCACATTTAAAGTAGCTGTCTTATACGAGCTTTTCAGACAAGCTGATAAAGGAAAAATAGATCTCAAACATAGAATCGAAATCAAGGAAGAGTACTTAGCTCCAGGGTCAGGCATTATAAACTTTTTTGATGCCGGACTTCAATTGTCAATAAAAGATCTTGCAACTCTAATGATCATACTAAGCGATAACACTGCAACCGACATAGTTATGGATATCGTCGGAAAAGAAAACGTGAATTGCCTATTAAGAGACCTAGGATTAATCAAAACATCTTTTCCTAAAAACACAAAGGAACTTCTAGCAGACGCGTTTGGCATCGATTTAACAAAAGTCAAAGGTAAGGCTTTCCTTGAACTTTTCCGTGAAAAAGCTGAAAAGGGAGAAGTTAATCCTAAAACAATAGTACTATCCGAGATACCTGATAATAACATAACTACACCCAGCGAAATGGGACTACTACTAGAGAAACTGACACAAGGCTACATGCTCAGCGATAAATCCAGAGACGAAGCAATAGAAATAATGTTGAGGCAACAATTAAATACGAGAATACCTCTACTTCTACCTTTCGGCGTCGAAGTAGCTCATAAAACTGGAACACTTCTACTAAACATAAATGGTAAAATAACGGGAGTAGTTAATGATGCTGGAATAATATACACGAACAACGATAAAGAGATAGTTCTAAGCGTTTTTACTAAAAATGTTGATGACATTGGTGAAGCATCTCTACTTATTGCTAAGATTGCAAAAACCGTTTACAATTACTTTACAGAATAGGAGGTTGAAAATTGTTTGACATCCTTATAAAAAATGGTTTTATAATTGATGGAAGCGGAAACCCTTGGTTTAAGGCAGATATAGCTATTGAAGAGGGGAAAATATGTAAAATAGGGAGAATATCAATTTCTGAAGCAGATGAAATTATCGATGCTTCTGGTCTTATAGTAGCTCCAGGCTTCATAGATATGCATAGTCACTCAGATTTTTTTCTTTTGATTAATCCTCGATCAGAAAGTAAAATTAGACAGGGAATAACCACCGAAGTTATTGGCAATTGCGGCTTCAGCATAGCTCCCCTAAAACCCGATAAAATTGAAATTATGAAGAAGGAAATCGGAGTTTTAGCAGACGAAGTAACTTGGGACTGGTCCACGTTCAAAGAATATATTAATAAATTAACTAGACAGGGTTCTTCCGTAAATGTCGCTCCACTAGTTGGACACGGAACTTTACGATTGAATGTTATGGAATATGAGAATAGAGATCCAACAAAAGACGAATTAGATGAAATGAAAGCACTTTTAGCAGAATCCTTAGAAGCTGGAGCATTCGGAATGTCCACTGGACTCATATATGCACCAGGTTCCTACGCTAAGACCGAAGAAATAATTGAACTTGCCAGGGTGGCATCCGAATACGGTGGAATTTACACATCTCATATAAGAAACGAAAGCGACAAACTACTAGAGGCAGTTAAAGAAGCTATAAAAATAGGTAAGAACGCGAATATACCTGTTGAAATTTCACATATGAAATCAGCTGGAAAACAAAATTGGGGTAAAGTTAAAGAAGCCCTAAGATTGCTTAAACTTGCTAGGGAGGAGAGCATTGAAGTTACATGCGACTTTTACCCATATACAGCTGGAAGCACTGGACTAGCAGCATGTCTTCCACCATGGGTACATGAAGGTGGCATAGAAGAAATGCTGAAAAAGCTTCAGGACCCGGCTTTAAGAGAGAAAATCAAAAAGGACATAGAAGAGGGAATAGAAGGCTGGGAGAATTTAGCTAAATCCGCTGGTTGGGACCGAATAGTAATATCTTACTGTGAAAGAAACAAAGAATATGAGGGTCTGAGTATATCCGAAATAGCGAAAATACGTGGAACAAATCCGTTTGACGCTATGTTCGATCTCCTAATAGAAGAAGAGGCTGTGGTAGGTATAATTCTACACATGATGTCCGAAGATGATATGAAGTACGTTATGAAACATCCATTATCAATGGTTGGAACAGACGGTGAAGGCTACGCTCCTTATGGTCCATTAGCAAGAGGAAAACCGCATCCAAGAAATTATGGAACGTTTCCAAGAATACTAGGCAAATATGTGAAGGAAGAGAAGGTTTTAACGCTGCAGGATGCGATAAGAAAAATGACTTCTATGCCGGCCCAAAAACTGGGTTTGCTTGACAGAGGTTTAATAAGGGAAGGGTTCTGGGCTGACATTGTAATTTTCGATCCATTAAAAATTTCGGATAAGGCAACTTTCTCTAATCCGCACCAATATCCAACTGGCATTGAATACGTTATTGTGAATGGAGTAAAAGTAATAGAAAAAGGAAAACATACCGGAGAACTCCCAGGGAAAGTCTTGTCGCCAAAAAGAATGATGTAATAATTCTAAAGAAAATTTTGCTTCAACAAAGTTAGCCTTTCGGTTCACACATTGAACTATCTACGAAACAGTTGAATTAGAGAGAAAAGGAAGAAGCATTAAGAGCCGAATAAAATTTAAAATTGAGATTTATTTTACTTTCTTATACGTAGTTAGGTGAAAGCTTAATGGAAAAGTTAACTGATGTAATAAAGAAAATTAATGAGATTAGGAAGTTTAAAACAATTGATATTGTTAAGAGACTTGGAGTTTTATCGGCGGACAGAATTTCTCTAGAAAACTATCCAGAGAAAAATCCAGTAAAGGCATTTAATGCTTCAATTTTGGTTAAAAAAGATAATCTTTACATTTATGCTAGGCTTATTCTCGGCTACTACAGGTACATTAGTGTTATTGCTAGAATTGATGCGAACATAGCAGATATAATTTCAGGTAACATTAGTGCTAGGACTTATCCAGGTGAAATAATAGTTGGAACAGACACTGAATACGATTTCTGGGGGTCAGAAGATCCAAGAGTTCAAATAATTGGAGACAAGGTATTTATGACTTACACTGGGAGGACTAAATGGTATTTTGAGAAATCTAAGTCCTTGGAAAAAAGTAAACGAATATCGTCACTAGTTGCAAAGTCAAATGATGGGATCAAAAACTGGAGAAAGGTTGCAGTCCTAATTTTTCCGGAAGAACATAGAAATGGGTTTGAAATGTCCAAAAATGTAACATTTCTTAATGGGAAAAACAATTTACATGTTCTCCATAGACCGCAATTCTATTCAAAATATTTCCCTCTCGTCATAGGTGCTGCATCCAAAGATGTGCTTCAAAGCGAAAAACTAAAAGAATTCAAATTGAAAGAAAACACAGTTGTATACGAGGCTGCAAATTTCGAAGATAAGGTCGGATGGGGTCCTCCTCCAATCAAAGTTGGAAATGACGAATACATAATTCTTCTTCACGGAGTTGACAACTATTTAAAGGCATATAGAATATTTGCTATGCTACTTAGAGAGGAAAAGAAGTTAAAACCTATTGCAGTGACCCCGCATTACATAATGGAACCAAAAACAATATACGAACTCTATGGAGATAGACCCATGGTTGTATTTCCATGTGGCGCCCAACTCATCGACGATAATATCATCATCTCTTACGGTGCTGCAGACGCCTTTATAGGCTTCGGATCAATCAACTTATCACAGTTAATGGCAATTCTAGATAAAAACAGAATAGATTAACACTTAACAATACTGTAAAACCATAAAACGTTCCCTTGACAAATCTATAGTACAATTATTAAGCTATGTCCGTCCTATACTGTCAGCAATTTTCTCAATAGGTAGTTTAGATTAGCTTTTCAAATAGTTCTATATATCTTTGAGCAATCTTCTCAGGAGATCTTTTCTCAACGAACATTCTAGCTTTTTCAACGGCTTTCTTTGTTTTTTCACCCATGTTTAATGCATCCAATAACATCTCCCTCAATTCTTCCCTATCACTATACTTCAACACTTGACCGTTAAAATGTTCAAAAAATTCAGATATTTTTGGCACCAATATTGGTTTAAGAGTACCCATAAGCTGATATAAAGCAGATGAAGTAACAGCAATAGGATATGGAGGAGTACGAACCTTATGAAGTATTAAAGCGTCGGAAGCAAAAACATATTCGTCCAATTCAGCGTTAGATAAAGGCTTTGTAACCCTAATTTCTGTTTGCGGATATCTCCACTTCTCTTCTTTGCCAGTTAAAACTAGGAAATGGACGTTTTCCAAACCCTCGCTGGGAAGTTTCGGCAAATACGGTGAATAACCTCCACGAGCATAGACCAGAACAACTTTTTTATCTAAGGGGAGGTTCAGCTTTCTTCTAGCTTCCTCTTTACTACCGTTTCTCATCGGGAAACATGGAAAAGGTATGTAATATGCCTTATCTCCATACAAAGCTTTTGCAAACCATTCCTGTTTTTTCTCTATGTATACAACAGCATCCCAGTCAAATGCATAAAATATGGGTGGTTGAGGAGGTTTATCTCCTAATATTGTATTCTCGTGGAGAACATGCACGACAGCTTTGGTCCTTCTCTTTATCATATGAAATATTTTTGCTAAATTTTCCATTGGAAGCATCTTAAGATCTTCAACAACTAGTACATCATATTTCTCTGTTAAAAGCGGTCTAGGATCCAGAAAATTGGTTTTTCCCGATGTTCCAAAACATCTGGTTACAAATGGTTCGTCTACTCCGAAAATAACTCTACCATGAAAATCCTCCCTAATGAAAGTAAAAACTTTAACTTCATATCCCATATTAATCCAAGCCTTAACTATAGGCTCGGCATGTATAAACACACCAGAATCAACATTCCAAGCAGTCATAATACCTATACGTTCAATAGACATTCACATACACTCCTCAAATTTCAACCAAGATCTCTATAATTTTTCAAATGGTTGAAAGACATCTTTTATATAATATTGATGGTATTTAAGTTTAAGCATCAATAAAGCTGAGGTAGGGAAGTAAAATGAGCGAAAGACCTGAATCTAGAGCAATAGAGGAGGCATTATGGCAAAAAGTGGAAGTTGCACTAAACACGCTTAAAGGGTATAGAAAACCAGAAATAGAAGATGTATTTAACATTGGAAGATACTACTTGGGCCCTGAAGACTTTAAAATAACAAATTACATTAGAACTAGACCCTGGTCTGCATTTAACCCCGGAGCACTAAAACGAGGAGACGAACTATTAATATTTCCTCGGCTAGTCTTTGAATTCTACGCGTATGTATCCAGTGCAGGTGTATGCTCCATTAACATAGAAGACTTGTTAAACGGGAACATAAAGAAACCGTTAGACACTAAAATAATACTGTGGCCAAAAGAACCTTGGGAGCAACTTGGATGCGAAGATCCAAGAATATTTGAACAAAACGGGAAAACATATATACTATATTGTGGAAGAGGCTACTATCGCATAGCAAGTGGGAAAATCATTAAAAACGACGCATTAGGTCTAGCTATAATGGATGAAAAGTGGAATATTTTGAAAAGAGGCTTCTTCTACGTTAAAAAAGGAGACGAGAAGCATGTTCCGTCAAATAGAGATACTGCGTTCTTAGAGGTTCATGGAAAGGAAGCCATCATGGTAACTAGACCTGTAATAAGAGGAATTAAAGTTTGCTGGAGAGCCACAGCTAATATCGAAGAACTATATATGCTTGAAGAAGACTTAGAACCAGTGTTTGCACCCGAAGACTGGGAATCACATATAGGATGGTCAACCAACGCAGTTAAACTGTCCAGCAACGAGTATTTAGTGGGATGGCATGGAGTTTCAAAATTTGACTTCACATATAGAAACGGACTAGCAATTGTAAACGAAGATGGAGAACTACTCGCAATCAGCAACTACATCTTATCCCCCGTAGGGATATATGAAGAGTATGGCGACAGACCATTCACCCTGTTCGGGAATGGGCTAATAAAACATAAAGAATTCCTAATATGGGTCGGAGGAATCGGAGACTGCTGTATAGGTATATTCATAGCCAAATTAGACGAAGCGCTTGAAAAACTTAAATGAATACAGCCTTGATTTCAATTTTATGTGATTTATCTTCTTAAAATCACTAACCCGTAAATCATCAAATTTTTATCCACCTATTGTCTAAAGTCTCTTGAGTTAAACGTCGTAAAAGGGATTACGTAGTGATATACATTAAATTTATTCTTAAAACTTTTCGATTCATGAAAGTGATCGATTTAATGAGTTATTTCACTACTAAGTCGTTTAATGTTGTCGAGGTGTAATAAAAGGTTTAATGCATTACACTGTAGAATAGGCTTTAAAGAAGCTTGGGATCTTAACTTTTGTAGTGATTAGCTCCATAATTTGCCTTGAACTTTCTGCAAGTTCTAGAAGCCTTTGAGCTACTTTTTCCGCTGAATTTTTGTCTACATATCTCTTTGCCGCCCTTAACACTTTATCTATGCCTCTGTTTTCAAATACGTCTATAAGTCTTTCTTTAAGTTCTCTGAAGCTGGAATATTTTATAACTTCGTCCTCAAACGTTTCAAAGAAATTGATATCTGGACATAGAATTGGTCTTAGAGCACCTAAACATAGACATACCGTGCTTGACACCGGTATATATCCGTTAACTGGTTCCCTATGAAGAAGCACAGCATTTGAAGCATGCAAATATGTGTAGAGCCTTTCGACAGATGGTGCCTCATATCTAAAAACTGTAAAACCGTATTGTTTAGCAATTTTTGCCCCGATATCAGCACTTTCCGCATGTTTACTTAACATTAAGAACATCAACTTGTATTTCTTTGAAAGCTCCTTAAGCACAGGCAATATTTCGTACAGATATTTAAACCTTATACCGTACGTTAACACTATTTTAAGATCCTCGTCCACTGGCAACCCAAGTCTCTCTCTAGCTTTCATCATATCGCTCTCAACAACCGGATGACACGGAAATGGAACAATAAAAGTCCTGTCAAATGGAAGCAGTCTATCAAATAGTTTTGCATATCTTTCATCAAATAACGTGTAGACATCAAAATTTACCTTGTAAAAGTTTCTGTTCGCAATTCGCCGTCCTTCATGTACAACCGCTATTGTTGAAGCTTTAGACCTTATTTCCGGAAAAATCTTACAAAGCTTTCCAAGAGGGGTTGAACTAGGTTTCTCAACAACAAAAACGTCAAAATCTTCTTTAAGAATAGGTTCAGGATCAAAATAAAGGTCTAACTCATTATCATCAGGGATTCTATCACCATAACGATACATTTCCCAATTTCTATAAACAAA
>JAEOSG010000328.1 GCA_016840485.1 Candidatus Baldrarchaeota archaeon | reverse complement strand
AAGATGTCGCAATACTGGAAACCTTATTAAAGTAGAAAAGTCGATATTCCGCATGTAGCAGTAATTTTGCTATCTAAATATGTTTTCAAAGTTAAAATGATATTAAATAATTTTATCGTTAAATTGTGGATAATATGACTCAAACTGTTACAGTTCGACGTCACCTAGGTATTTATTGAACGTCAAGCTTTCAATGTTTAAGTTATGCCTCTAAGCGTATGATTAAATGAAATTTAAAGTAAGGCTCACAAAAGTAGAGCCTAGTTTAAACAATAATTTAAGATTCATTATGTTTAAATATTTGATTTGTTTACTTTAAATAGTTGGGTAGCATTAGAAATCCATAAACAGACTGAGTGGAGATTTTATAAATGTCAGAAGCACTTTTAGAAGTTAACAACTTAAAGGTCTACTATGATATGATGCAGGGGTCAGTTAAAGCTGTTGACGATGTTAGTTTCAAAATTAGAAGAGGAGATGCCTTCGGTTTAGCAGGTGAATCAGGATGTGGAAAAACTACTGTTGCTTTATCAATCATGAAACTGTTGCCCAAAAACGGAAGAATAGTAAGCGGAGAAATGGTATTTGAAGGAATAGATCTTGTAAAGCTTAATGAAGAGGAAATGCGCAAAATAAGATGGAAAAGAATTTCGATGGTATTCCAAGGGGCAATGAATGCTTTAAACCCGGTTCATAAAGTTGGCGACCAAATAGCTGAAGCAATACTAACTCATGAGAAAGTCACAGAGGAAGATGCTCTAGAAAGAGCAAAAAAACTTCTAGAAATGGTAGGACTACCTTCTGATACCGTTAATAACTATCCACATGAACTGAGCGGCGGTATGAAGCAAAGAGTAGTAATAGCTATGGCACTTGCTTGTAATCCTGATCTAATTATTGCTGATGAACCTACAACTGCGCTAGACGTAATAGTACAGGCACAAATACTCAAACTATTAGATGAATTAAGGAAAAAGCTAAACTTATCACTAATACTGATTACACATGACCTTTCAGTAATATCCGAACTTTGCAACAAAATTGCAATAATGTATGCAGGTAAACTAGTAGAAATAGGAGACGTAAAAGACATATACACAAACCCAATGCATCCTTACACCCAAGGATTGATAAACGCTTTTCCAAGCATCGAAGGACCCAAGAAAAAATTAATATCAATTCCAGGTTCACCACCAGACCTCTTAAATCCACCATCTGGCTGCAGATTTCATTTACGTTGCCCACATGCTATGGATATTTGTAAGAGGGAAGAACCTCATCTAGTAGAGATAGATAAAAAAGGTTGGTACGTTGCATGTCATCTTCATGGGAGGGGAGAAAAATAACTGGTAATGAAACAGTTCTAAAGGTAGAAAACTTAAAGAAATGGTTCCCCGTTCGAAAGGGAATTCTTGCTAGCATTTTTTCATCAAGACAGGAATATGTTAGGGCTGTTGATGGCGTTAGTTTCGATATAAGACGAGGAGAAATATTTGGACTTGCTGGTGAAAGCGGATGCGGTAAAACAACGACGGGAAAAGTTATACTCAGAATAATTGAACCCACAGATGGAAAAGTGTATTTTAAAGGCACAGATATTTTTAGTTTGCCGAAAAAAGAAATGAGAAAACTTCGAAGAAAAATGCAACTAATATATCAAGATCCCTTTGAATCCTTGAACCCTAGAATGACTGTTTACGACCTAGTAAGAGAACCTTTGAAAATTAACCGTTTAGTTAATGACCCTGAAGAGGAGGAGGAAAAAGTTAGAAAAGCTTTAGAAGAAGTTGAACTTAAACCATCAGAAACTTTCTTTGACAAGTTTCCACATGAACTTAGCGGAGGACAGAGACAAAGAGTCGCCATAGCAAGAGCTCTCGTGCTTCAACCAGAATTCATAGTTGCTGATGAACCAGTGTCAATGCTAGATGTTTCAATTAGAGCAGGCATACTAGAAATAATGCTCAAATTAAGGGATGAATATGAAATATCTTACCTTTTCATTACACATGATTTAGCTTTAGCACGTCACATTTGCGATAGAATCGCAATAATGTACCTAGGTAAAATTGTGGAAATAGG
>JAEOSG010000036.1 GCA_016840485.1 Candidatus Baldrarchaeota archaeon | reverse complement strand
ATTTCTCTCTTTTTAGCTTCTAGTTCCCTCTTCTTTTTTTCGTATTCTGCAGTGGTTATAAATCCGCTATCTTTTTGAAATTCTAAATCAGCGATTTGTCTCTCTATGGTTGATAACTCTTCCTTAAGTAGTTCTATTTCCTCACTTAACATATCCACAGGCTTCGGAATAGTTGGCTCTGGAGGCGGAGCTGGTTCAACAGTTGCTGGAGCTGAAGGTTTTGTAGCTGGTTTTGGCGGGGTCATGGGAGCTGGAGGAGCCGGAACACTTGTTGATTTTATGCCTAAGGTTTTTATTTCCTCTAAGAATTTAGCTGGTAACCATTCAGTTAGTATACGTACCAATAAATCTACTTTTCTTTCTACCCTATCTATTCTCTCCAATATTTCCGTGGGAATTTCTTCTTTTTCTTTCATGGATTCTATTAGGTCTTTTAGGGCTCTTTCAAACATTTTTAGTTTTTCTTCCAATTTTTAACACCTCTCTTTAGCTGAGTAATATTTCTTTAATTAGGTTTAGGAGGGGTTCTCTATAAGCGGGATCTATGGCAACGCATCCAAATGTTTTTAGTCCTAATATTTGTTCTACCCTATATGCGGGGAGTGCCATTGCTAAATCTTGTTTGTTTGCGATTGCAATTATTCTAGCGTATTTAGCTGTTTCTTTAACTATTGGTAACACGTGTGTTTTTGTTCTTTCAACGTTCTCTGGTGTTGAGTCAGTCACTACGAATATTACGTCGCTTCCACGTATAAGTATGTCCCATATAGGCATAAATCTTTCTTGGCCGCCAACAGTAAACAACACAGCCTTATAAGGTCCTACAGGTATGACTAGCATGGCTCTTTCGCCAAATATTGTAGGCTCGTATCTCAGCGGGATTTCTTCGTATCTTAAGAGTTTTAATATTGTTGTTTTGCCTACTCCACCGAAGCCTACAAGACATATTTTAACTGGAATTAAACTTACCGTTTCTTCGCTTATTTTCTCTAGAATTTTTACTTCTTCTATAGATAGTGGTAGATTTAGGTTAAGTGTTTCTAAATGTCTTGAAAAGTTTACAAGGGCTTCTTCAACTCTAGCTGTTTCACTTGTTCTGTCGCTAACAAAAACGTTTGTAAATCTTCCAAGTCTCATATAAGATATTCTATATCGTGTTATATCCGTGTGCTCAATTGATCCTTCATTTAAATTTTGCGCAATGGGTACAATAAATTTTAGCAACTCATTAATGTCTACTTCTTTTACTTCTGCGTATTTACGTGAAAATATAGGGGTTCCGGTGTCAGCATAAATGTATATTTGTCTAATCACATTCTTTCTCCTCCATAAGCTTCCTTAAGAAACAGTAGATATCTAATGACTTGTTTTGCTGGTAAAACGCCTTCATTGTATCTTTCAATAACCGACTTTATTTGATATTCTGGGTAAAACGTTATAACCATGGGTTCACTAATAAGATAAAACTTTGATTGATTCGTTTCTTCAACTTCAATTATAAAATTATTTCTTCTTAACCATCCAATATAATTAAAGATCTTATCTTCTGGTATTTCGGTTTTTTCCGAAATCTCTTTAGTGGACATTCCACCATGTGTTTTTAGTGCTTTAATTATTTCGTAGATTTCTGGGTCTGTGATAGCCCTAGCTAATATCGCAGTATCCCTGGGAGACTGCTTATATTTTGAGAAGAAATCTCTAATGGCATTTTTAACATTAGCTGGAATTTTTTTAATATTTGAAGGAACTCTCACTATTTCAAAATCCCTAATCAGAAAAACAACTTCGCTAGGCACACCTTCAACCCATTCAGATACAACTAGACCAGATTTAATCATGGAAGACAATATAGCATTTATATCAAAAGTTTTTACACCCAGGTTTTTTACAATGTCCTCTTGAAGTTGATCTTTAGTTACGCATCCATGTTCAAGCAATGTTTTAAAGACAAAACTTTTAATAGGGTCCAGAAGAACAGAAGCTATCTTTTGATCTCTAGTCAGTACAGGATACTTTTCGAGAAACTTATAAAACTCTGGAAGTTTCTCCACGTATTTTTTCTCTCCAAGATTTTCAAATATCTTTGACGCAACTTCTATAAGTGCATCTTCAAATGCAGTAGCATCTTCAGTCGGCTTAAGGAGAAGAGCAACATAATAGTTTATTTCAATACCCGCAAAGTAACTTGCAATATTTAAACTATCCACCTTCATTGAAATGAAACCAGCTTCCCTTTCCTCACCCAAGACGTGCGCACCATAAATTTTCATGGTTAAATCGGGAGACACAACAACATCCTCTGGATATTTAGCCTCTAAGACCGTCCCAATTTTATTATCCCACTTAACAACTATTAAACCTATTGGCAACAAATTTTCCCCCAATACTACTGTATAGATGTTCACTTCCATGTTCACTTGTCAAAATCTATACACTGTGCCAGTTACTCATTAAATAGGCCTCATAGGTTCGCTTATGTCACTGTCAGCAAGGTTAAGGAATTGTTCCCTTCGTTGTCAAATACTAATTTGAAACTTAGACTTTTATATTTTTTAACTATGTTTTTAACAATTCCCCTAAATATTTTGTTTATGAAATGAAGTACTTCAAATATTTGTCAAAATACTCTTAACATTTTCAAACCCACAGTCTGTTTTCTAAAATCAAAAGCGTAAAGGGTTAAGCGAATCTACTGGTTCAGATAAAACTACCCCGCACGTTTAACGATTTAACTAATGCTTTATATCTAATTATGTCACCTATTTTATTAGTCAAATTAGGAGTCGTGAGAACTTTGGATAAACAGATAAAAATAGGTGAGGTACAAGTACTCCACGGAAAACTGAGAATAGGATTAGAAAAGGATGACAAAGGGTGGATTCTAATAGTTAGAAGAGGAAACGAGGAATGGCGTAAACGGCTTGAAGAACTTTCATTCGAGGAAATATACGCATCGATCAGAATGACAACACTACTATTGCCGCCTCCCCACCTCGTTGCAGATGCTATATTCCGCCTCTTAAATGCAGCACGAGAATATCAGCGAAGAAACGAGTAAATTATCTAATTTTTAATTTAAAACTTTTACAAGTACTTACAGCTTAAGTGAACGTGATATTTGCTGAAAATACATATCTGAAATTATAAGATTCATTTTCATGACTATGGCTCTTCTATTGCGAGGTTTATTGCTATTTCCGCTATGTCTGCTCCGTAGTCAGCTATTCTACGTAGGCTTTCTAAGATCAGCTTTGTGTTTGTTATTTCTCTTATGTTCAATTTTTCGTTGCTAAGTATTTTTTCCGTGATTTCTTGTTCGTATCGAGTTACAAGAGCTACTTCTCCTATTAGTTTGTGTGCAAGTTTTATATCAAGTCCAAAAAACGATTTAAGAGAGTCTTCAAATATCTTTAAAGATTTATTCCCCATTTCAAGAATAAGTTTTCGAATATCTTTTTCTAACGGGCTTTCAAACCCTGAAATCAACTTAGCTATTCTTGCAGCGTGATCAGCAACACGTTCCACGCTCTTTACAATTAGCCTATAACCTAGGCAATCTCTCGGATTTCTCAAACCCATTTTACTTACTATTGCTATATTCCGAACAGCAAATTTTAGCTGTCTAACGATAAATAAATAGAGTCTATCTACGTTATCATCTCGTCGATTAATTTCCTGTGCCAAAGACTGATTGAATTCTTCTAATGCTTTTAGAACATCCTTTATCATGAGTGAGGTAATTACACCCATTCTAACTAAAGCTTCTCTAAGCGGAAAATCTGCGTAACTAATAAAAGATCTAAAAACAATTTCATCGGCGCTTTCCTCCATGACCTCTAAGCCTATAGTTTTTTGCCTAATGACAGATTTTATGAATTCACGTTGTTCTTCAATCCCTTTGCTGAAGATCACCTTTATTACATTGTATCCGACGAGATAATATGCTATTACTTCTCTAACAACGGCTTCAGCGTCCATGTTCCGTTCAACTTTTATGACGGCTTCTCTTTCCTTTTCCTCTTCTCTAATTAGCTTTTTTGGTGTTATGAGAATAGAACCGTCAGGTTGAAGAGTTAAAACCACATGGTCTCCTTGTTGAAGTCCGATGTCCCTAGCCCAGTTTTTAGGCAACGAAACAGTTAATGTAGCTCCTCCAGTTAACTGTATGCGTCTAATTTCACTCCGCATATTTAAGCCTCCATTACGTACATCTACATAGCATACTTACATCTATATTTATTACTTTGGTAAAATATAAATTAACCTTGTCTAAACGTGCTAAATGAAAGGATGGTTGAGTTTCTCAAAATCTTCAAACTTCCTATTTAATGAGAATTAAGACATAGCTTTGAAAACGTATTGAAAACAGTAACATAACTTAAATAGCAAGATTTAAAGACAAAGTATACAGTCTTTGAGGTAAATCACTATTCCTGGCAAATTGGTGGCTTGAAAATAACTTACAAAGGTAAATGCTTAACATTCACGGAAAGATGTATAAGGAGATAATATAAATAGCATAAAACCTTATGTCGCGATATGGTATGAAAATGCAAAACATGAGCGGTGATGCTTTTGAGCGGAGAACGGGGGAAAATAAGGTTATTTCCGAGAAGAGGGTACATATTTCTTTTAACTGGAATCCTAATAGGTTTTCTTGCATTTTCTATTGTTTCGTTCATTTTCTCGGTATCTATGGAAGGTGGTGGAGTAATAGGGGTTCCAGAGAGAATTGAATTTGAATTTTTGTACACTAGTGAGAAGCAAAGTTGGATAGAAGAAGTAACACCTAAATTTGAAGAATGGTTTAAAAATAAGTTTGATATTGAAGTTAAAGTAAGATTAATTGTTCAAGGTACACATGAAACGATTAATTCTATTCTTGGAGGGCAAATAAAGCCAGTTGCTTGGAGCCCTGCATCAAGTATATGGATACCTTATTTAAATGAAAAGTGGCGAAACCTGGGATATGACTGGACTTTAGTTGAGGAATGGACACCACTTGTTATTACACCTACCGTTATTGGTTGTTGGAAATCTTTTTTAGAACAATATAATATTTCAGGTTTTTCAGATCTTATAGAGTTAGCAAAGAAAGGAGTTGAATTTAAATATGGTCATCCCGACCCACAGCTAAGTAACGGAGGAACTACTGCTGTCGTTTTAGAATTTACGGCAGCTGCTGGAAAAACTCCAGATCAATTAACCATTAAAGATTTAACAAATGAAACCGTTAAGGAAGCGGTTCGAATACTTGAGTCAATGGCTGTAAACTATGGAAAAAGTACAGGTTTCTTCGGTAAATGGGCTGCTGAAAACGGTCCTGACGCGATTCACGTTTTTGCAGTTTACGAAAACGTAATCATAGATAATTCCTTAACCGCTTTTAAGAAGTGGAACGACTCGCTTGTTGCAGTTTACCCTGAAGAAGGTGTTATTTTAAATGACCACCCCTTTGCGATCTTAAATGCACCATGGGTTAACGTATGGCAAAGATTTGCTGCATCACAATACCTAATATATCTTTTGAGCCCTTCAAGTCAAGAACTAGCCCAAAAACATGGTTTTAGACCTGCTAATCCTTCAGTTCCACTAGATAGGAACATATTTAACGAAACAAACGGTGTGAGCCTTGAAATAAATGTCCCAGTATTAAAACCGCCTTCAGGAGAAGTTTTAGAAGCAATTCTAACTGTTTGGGCAGATGTGAAAAATCAAGGTTTACAGGGATAAACAATGCATGTAATAAACTTTTCGGGGAAAAAAATTAACGTAAGATCCTTTCTTTCAAAACTTTTTTTAACAGCTACCTTGATAAGTCTTGGTCTATTCGTATTTCTCCCAACTTTCTATTTGATCTCATTTACTTTCCTAGGTTGGGATGAGGTGTACAGGGAAGTCTTTGTAAATCCTTTGATTGGAGATGAACATTGGCAACAAATAAAAGGTATTCTAATTTTTTCTTTCAGAATAGCTTTAATAGCAGTTTTAATAGACATTCTAATCGGCATTCCATTAGGATACATACTTGCAAGAAAAAATTTCAGAGGAAAGGATGTTGTTGAAGATTTAGTCACTTTACCATTAGTAATTCCCACTTCAGCCTTTGGGTTCGCCACCCTAATCACATGGACAACAATTGCAGGTATAGGTGGATTTTTGGGGCTTGGAAGAGGGCTTGTCGAACTAAACTATGTAGTTCCTGTTGTAAAAATACCTTTTCTCATTTTAATTGTTCACGTTACGTTAACGTTCCCATATGTAGTTAGAATTTTTAAATCCAAATTAGAAGAGTTGAACCCTGAATTTGAAATAGCATCTAGATCACTCGGTGCATCAGTTTTCACAACATTTAGATCAATTGTGTTTCCTCAAGCCTTACCTGGTCTCTTTTCCGGCGCGGTGCTAGCTTTTGCAAGATCACTTGGTGAAACGGGTGCAACAATCATTGTAGCAGGTGTGAATACGACAGCTTCAATTGCGATCGTTAAGTGGGAATTAGAATTTAAGATCGCTCCTGCTTCCTTTTTAGGATTTCTTCTAATAGTAATTGCATCCTCAATGATTTTGCCGGTTGAATATTTTGTTTCGAGAGAAAGAAGTATTTCATCCCTACCCAATTTAACTGAAATGTTAAAGATTGAGAAATATCTTTTAAAATTTGAGAAAAATGTTTCAAGAAAACTTTACTGGATTAAAGAAATTGTAAGCTTTATTTTCATTGGAATATGTGTAATTTTACCAATATTGGTGGTGTTAAACTCCGTTGTTCTCTACTGGAATGCTGATCCATATACGGGTAAAATTGAAGGAGGTGTAATATATCAATTATTTGGCCCTGCAAACTATTTTAAGAGCCTAATTAGAGCAACATTAGTATCGCTTATAGTTGCCGCAGTTTCAACATATATTTCGGTGTGCATCGGTATTGCCGCAGTTATCATCATTGAAAAATACAGGTTTTGTCGAGCTATAAGATCTTTACTCAAAGTTCCACTCGTTGTACCTACATCTACTCTTGGTCTTTCCATGATTCTTTTATGGGGGCCAAAAGGTCTTGGCCTTGTGAACCCTGGAATATGGCTTATAATACTTACGCACATCGTTTTTTCAGTTCCAGTAGTAGTTGAGTCTACTCTAGCTTCTTATGAAGGATCTGACGTGGAAGTTTACGAAGAAGCTGCACGTAGCTTAGGTGCAACACCCTATGATGTGGCAGAGACCGTTACGTTACCAATAATAAAGAGAGGAATATTCACCGGAGCAATACTATCATTTACGCACTCTCTAGGCGAGACAGGTGCAACACTCATAGTTATGGGAAGAGATTCAACGGTGTCTACCTTAGTTGTCAACATGGTTGAAGCCTTAGCTATACCTGCAGCACTCTTTGCTTCAACCTACCTAATAGCCTTATCTCTAATACTTCTATTTGCCTTTAGAAAAATTTCAAAATGATAAATCTTAAGTGGAAGAAGGCTGGTGTCTATCTGTGATAAACATTAAGCTAATCGGTGTAACAAAAAGATTTGGAACAATAACAGCAGTAGATAATATAAATCTCGATATAGAGAGAGGAGAACTTTTTACAATTCTTGGACCTACAGGCGCTGGAAAAACAACAACTCTAAAGTTAATAGCTGGTCTTCTAAAGCCTGATGAAGGGGAAATCTATTTTGACGGACAACTTGTTAACGACGTACCGCCTGAAGAAAGAGATATAGGCTTTGTTTTCCAAGGATACGCTTTATTTCCTCACATGACAGTTTGGGAAAACGTTACATATGGGCCTCTCGTGAAGGGTATAGATCCAGAAAAAGTTGAGAGAATAGGAAGAGAGATCCTTTCCAAAGTCCATTTATTGGAAAGAGCAGATTCCTATCCTCATGAGTTAAGCGGCGGTATGCAGCAAAGAGTTGCACTTGCGAGAGCATTAGCCTCAGGGTCAAAGCTTCTCCTCCTCGACGAGCCTTTATCAGCATTAGATGCTAGGTTAAGAGAGGAATTAAGATTTGAACTTAGAAACATTGTTAAGGAGACAGGCGCAACAGCAATACAGGTAACACATGACAAATACGAAGCTTTACAGCTATCTGATCGCATAGCCATCTTAAGAAAAGGAAAAGTTGTACAAGTTGATACACCCGTAAACTTATTTACTAAGCCGAATTCGATTTTTGTTGCTAACTTTATTTGCGATATGAATTTCTTCGAAGGAATAGTGAGAAACGTAGATGAAGAAGGATCCATTATAGAGCTTAGAGGCGGTCCATTAGTGAAAACCTTAGATAGAACACACAGAGTTGGTGAAAGAGTGGTTGTAGCAATTAGATTTGAAGATGTTGAAATAAAACCGGGAGAAGTCAAATATCCGTACTCCATTTATGGAAAAATTGAAAGAATATCATTCTTAGGGCCCTTCATTAGAATAGAAGCGCTTTTAGATAATGGTGAAGAGGTTTCAGTGAAATTGCCTGCCACAATCGGGTATAAATTTGAACTTGGAGACCGCATAACCGTAAACTTTGAGCCCACGAAAACAATTGTTTACTCATATCCTAGAGCAGGATTAGCTGAAGAACTAATAGTAGAGTAGGGGGAAAATATGCCCGACGTTAAACTTGTTAACATATCGAAGAGATACGGAAAAGGTAAAATTATTGCTGCCGACAAAGTTAATTTAGAAATTAAAGACGGAGAATACTTTACAATTTTAGGGCCCTCAGGATGTGGAAAAAGCACCCTGCTAAAAATTATAGCAGGCATCGTTAAACCAGATGAGGGAGAAGTTTACGTTGGTGGAAAACTTATCAATGATGTTCCAATAGAAGAGAGACGCATCGCCATGGTATTTCAAAACATACTCCTATTTCCTCACATGAATGTAGAGGAAAACATAGGGTATGCTCCTAGAGTTAAAGGAATAGAAAGAGAAAGAAGGGTGAAAATAGTAGAAGAAATAGTTTCAATGTTAAAACTAACATTAAGGTCTACAGCTTTTCCAGATGAGCTTAGTAGAGGAGCGCAGCAAAAAGTTAGCTTAGCTAGGGCAATAGCATCGGAAACAAATCTATTTCTTCTCGATGAACCTCTATCAGCATTAGACTCGCGAGTAAGACTAGAGCTACGATATGAGTTACGGAGACTGGTAAAAGAGCTTGGAGTAACAGCTATACATGTTACACATGATCAGGAAGAAGCTATGTCAATTAGCGATCGCATAGCAATAATGAAACATGGAAAGATAATTGAAGTAGGATCTCCAGTGGAATTATACTTGGGGCCGCGAACAATATTTACAGCTCATTTTCTTGGAAAAATGAATTTCATGGAAGGCATGGTAAGAGAGTCTTCCGGAGGAGGATGTGTGGTAGAAGTATCTGGCGGTGTTAGGATAAGAACTAAGGTAAGAGGAAGACTTGCAAGAGAACGTGTAGTGCTTGCTATAAGACCGGAATTCATTAAATTGTCTCAAACGATGAACGAAAATGAAAAAAATGTCATAGAAGGTAAAATTGTTGAGAAATTTTACACTGGAAGCTACATTTATTATAAGGTGAAACTAGAAAATGGAATAGAAGTATTCACGTTAACAGAAGCCGAAAAAATGTATAAAGATGGAGATAAAATTTATGCTTCTTTTCCACCAGAATACGTAATTCTTTTTAAATACCCTGAAGAAGGCTTAGAGAAGGAATTATCCTTAGAATAATCCAAACGTAGTAATTCATCATGTTCATCTTATTTATTAAGTTTTAGTGCATTCCATGTTTTTGGCAAATATCTTACACGTTTTGGACTTGGTCTAAGACCGTACTCGGGGGCTCTATGTGTCACATCTAACAAGATGTTCATTAACTCTTTCCCTCTTATTCTATGCAACCCTCCTCTTACTACGCTGATCTCATCAAAGTTTTTCACAAGATCTCTACGAACGTTAGGTCCTACAATTAGCAATGGCACGGGGTCTCCACTATGAATACCTATACTACATGGTGTTGTATGATCAGCTGTGAGTACGAAAGTAACTCCTTCCTTTACTACATCCATTATTATTGGCAGCGCATTATCTATTCTACTAATCATTTCAGCTTTACCTTTAGCGTCTTTACTATGAGATAAATTATCTGTACCCTTAATATGAACAAAAACAAAATCGTAGTTTTCCAAAGCATTAACAGCAGCTTCAAATTTCCCCTTAATATTGGTATTCGGTAAACCAGTAGCACCTTCAACATCGATTAACTTAAAACCTAATTCAAAGGCCACACCACGATATAAAGGTCCAGCAGCGACACAAGCAGGCTTCATGCCCCATCTATCCTCAAAATTCTCAAGTTTAATTCTTTTACCAGCCCCTCTTGGCAACACGATATTAGCTGGTAGCTTACCACGTTTTATCCTTTCCACATTAATGGGATGCGTATTCAAAACACTAAAAGTCTGTAAAACAAATTTGTTAACTATTTGAGCAGTTTTTTGAGCGGCCTCGAAATCAACAGCTGACTCAAGAGGAACAGACTCGAGAACGGGAGCACCAACCTCATGAGGATCAGAATCAGTAATATTTGCACTTAAACCTTCACCCTTCAATATCAAAAATCCCCTATGCTCCAACGTATGGACAAACCTCACTTTAACCCCATCAATCTCACCTATTTTCTGGATCTCCTTAGCCAAAGCTTCTGCCTCAATACCGCTGATCCTACCAGCACGCCTATCAACAACAATAAGTTCATCATTCCTCTTCCTAACGGTAGAAAAATTACATCTAAATGCGACTTCATCATCTGAAATTTTATAGCCATATCCTGCAGCTTCAAACAAACCTCTACCCGGATATTCTTTTTCAGGATCATAACCAAAAATAGCTAAATGAGAAGTATCACTACTCGGAGGAACGCCAGGTGCAATAGGATCCATCAAACCTGTAACTCCCTTACTAGCAAGTTCATCCATATTTGGAGTCTCAGCATACTCCAAAGGAGTTTTATCACCAAGTTCCTTAACCTGTCTATCGGCCATGCCATCGCAAACAAGTAAAATTATTTTCCCAAGGTATTGCACAATGCTCCCTCCATAGTTAACTATTAGAGATATACCATGTAAGTAGATGCTTTAAATTGCTACTTATTTTAATTTTTCTCTGCAAAATTGTAATTAGGCTCTAAAACAGCAAACTGAAAATTTAACATTAAACACTAATAATTTAACACTTGTCTCTTATGTAAAAAGCTAAAATTTCAACACAATGGTTTCTTAGGAAAATATAGTAACAATATTGCTCCTATGTACCGTATTAAAAGCGGCATTAGGAGCATTTTTCTCGTAGTAAGCGATATACCTACCTTAATTCCTATTGTAAACTAAACGCAGGAAAATTAACCATAAAATCGAGAAAAGGGCAAGAGGAAGCTGCGCCACTGCAGAGGCCACCAATACTCCTAAAACATTCTAAAGTTACCTTTCCGAGATAACATATATGAAAGAAGGGCAGCTTATTAAAGATATAAGGTAAAAACTGTCTCGTAGAAAAGTCGATGATTTAAAGCCTCCTTTTCACGGTTTATTTAAGTAGGATAGCCTTGACATATATGCTTTAAAGTATAGTAGTAAGGTAAACCACTACATTTTTAAACCCCCAATAAAATATATCGAGACAATAAATCCAAGTTGCACTAAACCAAGAGGGTGCAAATCGTTGAGTACACATAAGAACAACACCGTTAAAATTTGGTTTGCTATTTCTATAACATTAATGCTTCTGTTGTTCATACTACCAACCTCTGCGCAAGAAACATTGACATTTGGAGTTGAAGAAGGAGCCACATGGACGTTACACCGTGAAACTGTTTCAGCATGGGAGTCAGAAGGGGAAACAGGACGTGAAACGGACATTTCAAATATGACGATAATATTTCTAAACGTTACGGGAAATACGATATATTTAAACCGTTCAGTTTTTGGAGAAACCACGTATCAGTACCAATGGCAAAATAAAACAGATACATATAACTATACAGAGGCAGAGGTATACACTTACAATCTAACTGATTTCACAAAATTCCTAAACGAAACAATAATGACAGAGGAACCCCCATACATATCATCAAAGTTCCCGTGCATATTACCAATAAACTGGAGTTTAATCGAAAACATTTTAAAACAACTTAACGAGACAAACAAAGATGCAGTAGTGTACTTCAAAGAGATATCTAGAGAATATATAGGAGATAAACCTGTAGATATAATTTTCATTACAGTGGAAATGAACAAGACAGAGTCATACACATCAGATAACACAAATTACACATATATGTCGCTCATGAACGTTAAAGGGAAATACGGTAAGAAAACAGGGATTCTTCTGGAAGAAAACTGCTTTTATGAACATTACTACTACGTGAATAATAGTTTAATAGAGTATTATAACTTAACGGAAACACTTTGGATAACAAATAGCAGTTTTACCTACTGGGAAACAGAAGTGGCAGAGCAACCAAGTGAAAACGAAACAGCCCCAGAACAACCTACTGAAAACGAAACGTTCCCTGAAATAACTGCAACGACTGTAGCAACATCAACATCTGGGGCTATCTCGGGAATTATTTCCGCAACTGCAGCTGTAGCCACAGCCGCGGGCGTTAGCGGTGTATCCACAGTGACTACTTCCGTGGGACAAGTTGCTGCTCCAAGCCTTGTGCCAAGTGAAGAGGCAACAAAAGGGTTTGAAAGCGCTAGGAGTAAATTCTCATGGAAATATCTCAAGTATTTATTAAAACTCAGAAAACTTAAACGTAAAAAGAAAAAGGAAGAAATACCTCCTCCGAAAAACACCATAAAGATGACTATAGCTTTAGCTATAATCGGCGCCATAACTGGTTCTGGAGCAGCTGCTATTGCATATGGATTATCTGCGCCCCTAACCCTGCTTGTAATGCTAGTCACAGCAGTTATAGGTTTCACTTTAGCAGAGGCAGGTCTAAGCCTCTTTATACGGAGATACGTATTCTATAAGGTACGTTCGATACAATGGGGAAAGAAAGAGAAACTTTCACTTCTCATAATTCTAATTGCAGGTCTCTACGGCGTAGTAACATCATTCATATCAGCAGCTTTACTAGCTAAAGTAGCCGCAGCACTAGTGACATCTGCAGTGATCCCAACAGGTATAATTGCATACTTTACTGCAGAAGAAGTTACAATGATGATGAGTGCAGAATAAACACCTTTTCATCTTTTATTTTTAATCTTTCAACTTCTAATAGTCTGGTTTGCTGTTTTAAGCAATAATCGCAACTAGTTCGTTAAATAGAGCCTCATGACGTTTGAAGGTTTTTTCAGTATTTCTTTAATTTTATCGTGTTGTCCCAGTAATTTTCTTGCTAAATTATAAAAAAGGAATCCTTTAATTTCAAAACGAGAAACATGATATTTCCTTGCTTTAAACTTATCAATAAAAATGAGACTAAAGTTTTCTTTTCGAGGAATGATCCTGCTTCCTCCTCTAGAAACATAAAAGTAGTAAAACGTATTGGTCGGAAAGCTTTTTAATGCTTCTTCAATTGCAATTAAATATTTCACTCCAAGTAGAAAAAAGGCTATATCATAATTTTCCCTCTCAAGTATTTTAAGCAGTTTTTCTTCTATTCTAAGTCTCTTGCTTCTATGTCTAATCTCCTCTTTACTCATAATACCAAAGGTACATTCATAGGGTGGAATTAAAGTTTGTTCTTCTAAAAGGCCGAATCCGGCGGAAAGAATGTAAAAATCAACGCACTCAATGCTTGGAATTGAACGTAAAATGTCCACAGCTTTAATAGTGTATAGATGTTGACCGCCCAAGTACATGTCTCTAGCAGGTAAAACCATGTCCTTAAGATCTTCTCGTTCAATTAATTTCTCTCTACCAAATTTATCGATGACTTCGCAAGTAATATCTAAGCGTTTAAACTTTTTCTTAGCGGTGCATGAACCTAAAACAAAAATCTTCAATGCTAACACCAGTTGAAATAAATGAAACTTACTTCCTCTAAATGTTAAGCGTTAATTTTAAAATTGTTATCGCAACTTGTATCTAAAGAAGTTTAATAAAACTTTGCTGTGCAGCATTTTCATTTGTCGAAAGGAGAGGTGAACTCTTTGGCTGAAAAAAAGGTAGAAAAAAGCGAGGAAGGAAAAGAGCGTAGTAAAGCGTACCTCTTCCCGTATGTTCTCTACGGCATTTCAATAATTGTCTTTATTTGCACGCCAGCAATGCTTATAAAGCTTCAACCATCCGTATGGGTACCTATACTATTGGTCAATGTTGTAGTGTTTTTAATCGCACAATCATTACTTAAAGAATAAATTTAAAATGCGAACAATATTATTGTAATATTGATATGTCTGGAAATTTAGAAAAAACTTTTCCGCCATCTCTTCTTAGTAAAGTAATTTACGCAGATCTAATTTTAGTATCTGAGCGGCAAAGCGAAGTTGCACTGAGAAGCAGATCTGTTGAAACACACCAAAATTCAACGAAATACGCTGTTATAAGAGTTTTAAGCCGCGAAGGGTGGGGAATAGCGACAACGAACAAGCTGGATAGAGAAAGCCTTAAGAAAGCAGCTGAAAAAGCATATAAAATATCAAAAACAGCAACAATCCCCTTAGAGAAAAAATGGGAAATCCCGATTCAGTTAGCGCCAACAAAACAAGTAAAAGGAACCTATAAACATCCTGAGAGAATTACACCAGAAAACGTCGGTGAAGAGGATCTTACAGATTTCCTCTTAAAGCTGAAAGCATTGCAAATAGATACTTTAGGGCCAAGATACAGTTGGTGCGAAGCAATAATAACATACAGAAAAATAAAGAAGCAAATAATAACATGTGAAGGAACAAACGTCACCGAAGAAAAACCGTTAACAGACCTAGTTCTATATACAGTTGCTAAAGGCCCTTACGGAAAACTCTCAACAGCAAGCATAATTGAAGGAGGAACAGGAGGATACGAATTAATTTTAGGAGAAAAAATTAAGGAGGAAGCAGTAAAAATAGCTGAGAGAGCAAAAATGCTTACACAAGCACGACTGTTGAACCCAATGTGGAGGGGAAGAAAACTACCAGTCATACTAGATGGAGAATCAGCTGGAGCATTAATCCATGAAGCAATTGGACACATGCTCGAAGCAGACCGTTTAATAGAGACAAAAACTAACATACACATGTTTATAGGGTCAAAAATAGGATCTGAAGAACTGACTGTAGTTGACAATCCAAGAATGTTGGGAGGCTACGGGTCATACGTTGTTGATGATGAAGGAGTAATTGGAGAAAGAAAAACTTTGGTTGAAAATGGTATCGTAGTAAATTTATTTCATACACGGTGGACAGCAGCAATAGCAAACGAGGAGCCAAATGGGAGCGCTAGGGGACTAACTTATGTTCCAAGAAGCCTAATGAGCAACATTTATGCAAAACCTTCGGACTGGAAGTTTAAAGAAATGATAGAAGATATAAAAATCGGTTTTTACCTTGAAGGCTTAGTTAAAGCGGAGTTAAGGGGAGACGATATAATTATTGAACCTGAAATAGCCTACCTTATAGAACAAGGTGAAATAAAAGTTCCTGTTAAAGAAATAAAGATAGCAGGTAAGGTTAAGAGAGTCTTGCAGGGAATTGAGGGCATAGGAAGAAACATTACATTCAAACCCGGTTTGGAGAAGGGGAACCCCATAAGTAGTGGTGCTCCTTACATGAAAATTAGCAATGTACACATTTTAAATTAAAATTATAAATTGTAACCTTTATCACAATACAAAAACCTTAAAAATAAAGTAGCATAATGTGAGCAAGAACAAGTTTAGCGACATGAGCGCGTCATAGGGTTTGGAGACACATACATCGAGATGTTATATTAATGATCTGCGTCCAAGACAATTTTCTGAGGTTGAGGCAGCTTGACAGCAAGTAGATTACAGCTACTACGATCCCAAGTGACATCCCTCAGAGAAAAACGATTTCTAATAATAGAAGAATTAAAAAAACTAAGGGAGAGGGCAAGAGAATACAGAGAAAAGCGAGATCAAATAAACAGTAAGGTCAAAGAGATAGCAGAGAAAATAAAAGAAGAAAGGGAAAAAAGAAAAGCAGTAAACGAAGAAATAAACCTTCTAAAACAAATAAAAGCTGAATTAAATGCTCAAATCGAAGAGAAAATGGAAAAAATAAAAGAGTTATCACAATCCATGAAAAAACTGGACTTCAACCCTAAGAAACTCCTTAGTCTTCGAGAAAAACTGGAGTGGCGAATACAAACAGAACCACTACCTTTGGAAGAGGAAAACAGACTAGTTGAAGAAATAGCGCAAATAAGTGCAAAACTCGTCGACTACGAGGAAAACCAAAAAATAAAACAGAAAATAAACAAAATAAAACAGGAAATAAGAGAACTCCGAGCACAAGTAAAAGAGATTCAACAAAATCTCATTCAGAAAAAAGCAGAAAGCCAAACATACAGGTTAAAAATACTTGAACTCGGAAAGCAAAGAGATGAACTCAGACAGGAAGCAAACGCATACCACAACAACTACATAGAACTCATGACAAGAATAAAAAGCCTCCAAGAGGAACTCGATAAAATCTCAGCTCAACTAGGAGAAACCATAACAAAACTGCAAGAAGCAAAAATTGAGGAGAAAGCTAGAGAAGTGCTTGAAAGAAAGAAGAAAGAACAAGAATTAATACAAAGAAAATTAGCGGAGATAGAAGAAAAACTCAAAAGAAAACAAAAATTAACCTTTGAGGAATTTGTACTTCTACAGCAAACCAAAGGGTTGGGTCACATAACATAATATACGATTTCCTCCAACAACAAATTAATTCTATTTTTTAATCAATTGATAAATGCTGTATATCGTACCTACCACAATTAAACTAAACATAGTAGATAACTGTTCTCCAACTATAGGAGAATAGCCCATAATTGATATCTCACTAACAGCAATTAGAACTATCAAGGAAGAAACTTTAAACCACAGTAGTGGAACCAAAACAATCTCAAAAGGCAGCCTCAAAGCGGTTGAAATTTTTTCACCTCTATACGCTAACGATCCCAGACCATAAACAACAAGAAACACTTGAACAACAACATTAACGAGGTCTATTTCTCCTGCTTTGCCAAATGGTATTAAACTGTTAACTTTAGCAAAATAATAGCTAACCACAGTAAATACTAAAAACCCAAACAACATAACTTGCTTCAAATCTTTTCCACGTAGTATTGTAACAACTGCAAAAATTGGAAGTAACACAATAAACAATGGGAAAAACAAAAGGATCATAGTGCTTTCGAACATGACGCTCAAATTCTTCAGTGAACCGTATAACATGCCAAATAAACCAAGATCAATAATAAGAAAATAGCGCAAATAGTCCTAGTTTTAATTTCTCGCTACGTTTTTAACAACATTATTGATACGCTCTGAAGTTTCCCATAGGAGCATTACCATAAAAAGCGAGGAGAAGATTGTCCAAAACACGAAAGGAACAAAGTAAATCACTAAAAACACGGAAGGTGGAATGAACATAGCTGAAACGAAGGATAGTATGTTTAAAAAAATAGTAATTTTAAATCAGTTTTCCCAGCTAAAAGTTTAGTTCGAGAAACAGTAATTGCCATGAGCAGCGTAATCAATAACAAGTAGACAGAAAATGTTACTAATAATAAAAATGAAAAGACGTAGATATTTAGTTCTCCTAAATAAACTGGAGTCGACGAAGGCAATCCTAAACTTAAAAGTACAGAATAATAAAATATAATAAAGATAACTGTTGAAACAAACGGATACCTTAATCCCTCGTTTTTTTAAGAGTAATTTAATACCCTCAACAAAGGTTAATGTAGTCAAACTGCCACACCAACCATAATTTGCATTAACCAGACGACTTATGAATAGACGGCATCAACCATTTATCCTATTTATATTTTGCTGCATCCTATTTGCTATAACCTATAACAAATTTAGTAAGAATATAGATCTATATTTTACATCTTAAGATTCAGAAAATAAAGCAGAAACATCCTCAAATTCTTAAAAAACCCGTCTATTTATCACAAAACAACTAAATGCTTCACGACCCACATCGATATTTTTATATTTCTATATGTTGAGTTAACAAGTAGAAATAACAAGGGTACTTAAAATGTTTATATGGCGTGGAAGAGGCTTTCTCAGAGACTTAAAATATCAAATAAGCCCTGTAGAGTTTCTAATACTCTTAAGTCTACTTGAAAAACCAAAACACGGCTACGATATAATGAAAGAACTTGAAGAAAAATTTGAAAACGTGTGGACACCAAGAAGCGGCACCCTTTATCCATCTCTTTCCCGACTGGAAGAAAAAGGATACATAAAAGGAGTAATAAGAGGAAACAGGAAGCTATATGCGCTAACTGATAAAGGAATCGAAATATTAAGAGAAATCGCTGAGAACTTCGATAAAGAAGCAGAGTTTTTAGATAGATTTGTCCAAATGGCTAACTATAAATTCTTAGAGGAATTTGCACCAAGATACGCTAAAAGATTCATTGAAAAAATGTTGGATAAAACATTTGAAACCCTAGATGTAGCCATAAGGAAAATAAGGCTTTTAGATCCAAGTGAACAATTAAGAAAGCTACAATATGCTAGGGAAATGCTAGAGAGAAGATTACATAAAATAATATCATCAATAAGCGAAACTGAAAGATCTATCGAGGAGAAAAGAAAAAGAATGGTGAAAATAAAAGTTGAATAGGGGGAATCAAATGTACTTTGATAGAGGTGTTTTTCGAATAAGTCCATTTAAACCGTTAATTGACGTATTTCTAGGTGTGAAGACTTTATTTCCTCCCTATTTTACGGAAAAAGATGTATGGATAGACGAGGAGGATGACACAGTTACTATAAAGGTAGTTCTGCCTGGATTTAAAAAGGAACATATTGAAATAAGAGCAGATAAAGAGGAAATATACGTGAAAGCAGAAAAGCCAGCTGTAGATGAATTTGAAAAACATTATTGGAGAAGATATCTTGAGAACGGGAAAATCGTAATAAAATGGAGAATTTCAATGCCTATAACCATTGAACCAAATTCTGGTAAAGCCAAAATGGACGCAGGAATTCTTACAATAAAATTTAGAAAGAAAGTAAAAGGAGAAAAAGTGCCAATAGACTAATTATCTTTAATAATCAAGAAATTATATATTAAATCTAACAAGAACAGGTCTTCGAATCTATCTTAGTAGCAATATAGAAGTTGATAGGTCATGTACCGACCGTTATAATTTATTTAACTAACAAATATTATGTTAAACCGGGGGATGTATTAAAGTTAGAACATAGTGTTCTAAATGTTAGAATTATATGTCTCAAGTTCCAAGCTAACCTAAATCTTATATCTCAAGTTTATTCAGGTTGAGCGACTTTGGGGATTGAATAAAGTTGGGCATACTTGGAATAGTTTTACGTTCAATAGTTAGAAATCCTAGAAGATCATTAACAATAAGTATAGGAATCGTTTTGGCAATAACCTTAGTGGTAGGTGTATTTTTAACCGCAGATTACATGGGACATGCACTTTTAATAGAAGCATTAAAGGAAGTAAAAGTTGATTTAGAAATTACTATAGCGCATAAAGAAATATCCGAATATGAAAAGGTCATACAACAACTAGAAGAACTGGAAGAAATAAAGATAGTAGAACCCTACATCTCAGGGTACCTGTGGGGTTATAACATAACAAAGGATGGAGAGCTAATATGGCCAAAATACAATGAAACAACGGGAATCACTACTTATGGAGAAATGATAGTTACCTACGGTTTCAGAGAAAATATGTCCATCGGAGAAATAGTAGCGTTGGAAGGAACTCTAAACCTTACCGGGAACAATATAGCAATAACAAGTGAACTAGCTGAAATTCTTAAAGTAAAACCAGGAGATAGAATAACATTTTCTCACATGGAATGGAGAGAAACAACCAGAGAAATTAAAAAAATAAATGCAACTGTTTGCGCCACCATAAATATCGAAGGTAAGTTAAAAGAAATAATAGAGCAACCAACATATGACCGAATTCGGTTTGGAGCTACCGGTTACATTGTGACTTCCATAGAATTTGCCAATAAGTTGGGCTTGGCAAAAGAATATTATTATGTTGAACCCGAGCCTATTATCGTGCCAAAATCTCTTATGATACAATCCGAGTTTAAAGCTCAAGAAGAAGAGTTAATAAACATAAGGTATTGGGTTTTTGTTGATCGTGATATCGTCTTGAACCCTTGGGATATAGATGAAACTCTAAAAAACTTAGATAGATTAGAAATTAAAATAGGAAACATATGCAGTTACTACGGATACTACTATTATACTTCAAATAATTTAAGATACGCAACTTACCGTTATAGGTTTCAAATGGAAAGCTTAAAATATAGTTTTGGCTTAAGTAGCTTGCCTGTTCTGTTTTTGGCTTGGTTCTTTGCTTTAACTGCAAACTGGATATCGGTAAATGAAAGAAGAAGGGAAATCGGTCTACTAAAAGTTAGAGGAGCAACCAACAAACAAATATTCACATCAATAGTACTGGAGACCGTCATAGTTGGGGTTCTCGGAGGGATAGTTGGGGTTCTTATCGGCTATTTAAGCAGCATATATTTCATAAAAATTCTGGCAGAGAAATTTGCAGAGACTCTGATCCCAAAAGAGGTACTTTTTGAACTTCTGCCATTTTACATAGGTTTCAGCGTAATTGCCGGCGTCATTATATCTCTCTTTGCTGCGTTTATCCCAGCAAGAAGAGTTGCAAATATGGAACTACAAAAATGTTTACAAGAATATTTAGAGGAAATAGAAGCGGAGAAATGGAAGCCAAGGTTAACATGGATACTTTTCTTACTTGGATTGGCTAAAACTATTGAAATGGCACTAGGATTATCAGTACTAAAAATAATGATGCAAACAGATTTCTACACCAGAAATATATTTGTCATCTTGCTTTTAATACTTCTAAACTTTATTGACATGATTTTAATCCCTCTTGGACCCTTATTCTTCATTTATGGCTTGAGTAGAATAATTACACACTACGCTTCAAAACTTCAAAAGTTCTTCAGAGCAATTGTAAAGCCATTTCTCGGAGAACTCAGTGATGTAGCTGTCAAAAACTTCATGAGAAAATCAACAAGAACGGCAAGAGTAATGTTTCTAATAGCGTTGACACTTTCCTTCGGAATAATAATGGTGACCACATCAGCGTCCTCAACGCAATTCACAATTAGAACACTAGAAATAGAGGTTGGCGCGGATATAAAAGTACCTTCAGCATATCCAACAAACGAAACACAACTACTTAACAATATTAGCAGTATTGAAGGAGTGGAAGCAATAACTACGATTAGAGAGACTGGTGCAAGCGGAACAATTAGCTACGCAAGGCTTATCATAGTTGACGAAAATTACTTCAACGTATCTTTCATAAGAAAAGAATACTTAGAATACCAAAAGGGTAGTTCCATTGAAGAGATTTACAAGCTGTTTAAGAACGGCGAAAACAGCTGCATAATAAGCCAGTACATAAATGAAGAATATACATACGAACCGGGGGATATTTTAAGAATAACATTGAACGTAGGGGAAAAGCAGATCAGAATGGATTTGACAGTTGTAGCTATTGCGAAAGTTCTCCCAGGACTACAGTACTGGATATCTGACCTATACTATAACGAAGTGATAATTATTAGTTCTAAGTGTGCTCAAAACTATTTCAATCCCCAAGAAATAACACCAATACAACTTTTGATTGATGTAGCAGACAATGCCAATAGTACCGCAATTGCTGAAAAGCTAAGAACGGAATACGATGAAATCTATAATGCAGTTTCCTTTGAAGAAAGAGTACACGAAACCCTATATGAATCGTTACAACCAGTATTTCCGAAGTTTTACTACATTGAGTTTATCTTCGCGCTTATAATTGCTATAACCGGGTTATCGCTAATAATGATGATGGCAGCACTAGAAAGGCAAAGAGAAGTAGGACTATTAGTAGCAAGAGGAGTAAACAAGAAACAAATAATAAAGATATTCTTAGGAGAAATTATCTTAATAGTTGTGATATCTTTTGCACTCGGCATAGTAGAGGGGTTATCCATAGCTTACGGCTTCCTAAAAACCTTCATGTTCCCCTTACCAGGATTCGAAATACCATTTAAAATATCCTTAGTGATACCTTTCGATCTCTACATGCTGTTAATTATAGGATTAATTGCATCAATAACGGCATCTCTCGTACCAGCATGGTATCTAACTAAGAAGAGAATAGCTGAAGTTTTAAGAATCCACCATTAGGAGGAGAAGAAATGAGTATTGTTTGTAAAGATCTTGTAAAAATTTATAAAACAGGAAAAGTAGAAGTTGTAGCTCTTCGAGGACTATATTTAACAGTGGAAGAGGGGGAAATTCGAGCAATAGTAGGACCTTCTGGAAGCGGGAAAACAACACTTCTAAACATTATAGGTGGAGTTGATAGACCTAGTGCTGGCAAAGTAATTGTGGATGGCATAGATTTAACAACATTAACTGACGCTCAGTTAGTTGAATATAGAAGGAAAAGAGTCGGTTTCGTTTTCCAATTTTTCAACCTAGTTCCAAATCTAACCGCAATGGAAAATGTTGAGTTACCAATGGCAATAGCAGGAGTTCCAAGATCTCAAAGACATAAAAGAGCAATGGAACTACTTGCACTAGTTGGATTAGAAGATAGAGCACATCACAAACCAGATGAACTTAGCGGCGGTGAACAACAACGTGTAGCAATAGCAGCGGCACTCGCAAACGATCCACCAATAATCCTAGCAGACGAGCCAACAGGAGAACTAGACACAAAAACAAGCAGACAAGTAGCACAACTATTCAAACAACTAAACGGAGAACTTGGAAAAACAATAATAATAGTAACACATGACCTAGCAATCGCAACTATCGCACATAAAATCAGTAGAATTGAAGACGGAGTAATAGTTTCAACGGTAACACCTGCAGAACTAGAAGCAGTAGGCTACCCAGCAGGAGAAAAACTAGAAGAAAAAATCAGAAGGCTAGAAGAAAGAAGAACAGCAATAGAAGAAGAAATGAAAAAATTAGAAGCAGACTACAAAGCAGGAAAAATAGCTTCCGACGATTTCGTTAAAAGATACGCAGAACTAAAAAGTGCTCTAGACAGAGTTGAAGAGGAAATAAAGAGATACACATTGGTTTAATTCCCAAAGGACAAACTGCAATAAAATAAACATCGTAACCCAAAATATTAAACTTAATTTATTCTGCTCATAATTAACTTATTCTTAATGCTGTCTCTTATACACATCTGACGCTGCCGACGA
>JAEOSG010000327.1 GCA_016840485.1 Candidatus Baldrarchaeota archaeon | reverse complement strand
AGGTTTGAGAAGGTTCATGTTAGGGTTTCACTTAAAGCTGGTACTCCTGAAGCCTTTACGAGAAAAACTGGCGCCGTTCCGGAAAGTTTTGAAATACCCTTTAAAGCTATTGAGAATCTTTTGGATTATGGAGTAAGTTTCCACGTGGCGGCGATGAGTTTGGATCCGAGGATAATGACTCCAGAAGAAAGAGCTAGCCTAATTAAAAAATTAGCTGAAATAGATGTAAATCTACTTTTAAATTTAGAAGAAGAAATTGTAGATCCCTATGAAACAACTCTTGCAAGGCTTAAATTTGCTGGGTTTAAGTTAAAGTGGCCTTTAAGAGAGCTATATACGCCGATTAGGAATATTATTATGAAATCTGAAAAGGGAAAATAAAAAATGATAATTTTCAGTTCTGGAGTGTATATACGTGATTTTGTTTTATTTTTGGGTTGTTCTTTGCTAGAAGAAATTATTTTGTTCGTTTTATTCGTATCATTTTGATTAGTTTCGTATTGGGTCGCATTTCTTTTTGGATAAAATTGTTTTGTAGAAAAGTTTTAATATGGGCTGCGACAATTTTAGTTATAATAAGTATTACTACCATAAAACTACAAGGGTATACATTGGTAATTGCGATATCAGCAAAATAGCTACCTTAGAAAAAGAGAAATTTTAGAGAAATTAAAATTAATGAGAAAGGTGTCTGTATTGTTGTCGTTTAAGGTTTTATTGATTGGTGAAAGTGGGGTTGGGAAAACAACGCTTCTAAGAACACTTAAATATGGTTATTACACAAAATGTGGAGTTACGGTTGGTCTCGATTTCACTATACACTATGTAAAGGTAAACGACACTACATGTAAACTTGTTATTTGGGATTTTGGCGGTTACAGAAATTTCATACGGATGTATTGGGAAAATCCTCACTTTGTAAGTGGAGCTCATGGCGTGTTGCTAGCTTTTGATATATCTTCTTATGAAACTTTTTTAGCTCTTGAAGATTGGCTTAAACTTGTCAGAAAATATAATTCAAGTGACATATCAATTATACTTGTGGGTCTGAAAACAGATTTGCCAAAAAGCGTGTCAAGAAATGAAATTCTGAAATTTATACAAGAAAATCAAATAGATGATTACATTGAAACATCAGCCCTAAATATGATAAACGTAGAAAAACCGTTTGAAAGAATCGTTGAAATAATATTAGAAAAAGAACGCATTCCAAGAGAGAAAAATGTTCGAAAAAGAACTAAAATGATTGAGCCAAGTAAATCCATAGCGATCTAGTATTGGCAAAATTTACGAGTAATGTTAAGAATCAGTTAACCAAAGAGGTGGTAAACATGATCTTAGAATATTATATTGTTGACATGAAGAATCGAAAGCTAGTTTACCATTATAAAAACCCTAACAGTAACTATCAGCCAGATGAGGATTACACATCTGAATTTGCGACAGCAATAGCTAAAATCTCGTCTATGTTGTCTCCTGACATGTCGGAGAAAATTCAGCGTATTCAAACTACGTCCTTTAAAATCTTTTTCGAAGTTATAAATGACCATGTATTCATGCTTATTGCCTCAGCTGATCACGACGATTTAGAATTAAGTTACGCTCTTACAGAATTGATGAACAAATCGTTACCTCTTCTTGAACAAGGTAAAATTAAGGAACTGGATGTGAGAAATGTTATTCTTCAGGGCAAAGTTAGACTTGCAAATAGGCAAGCCTTATCGAAAATTATATTGCTTAGGTTTGGGGTCGTCATTAAGAGCTTAGAGAAATTAAAGAATGAAGTTAATATACTGTCCACAATGGGAGGTTACGATGCTTCAACCCTCGCAATGATTTCTTCCATGGTTAAACCAGTTGAACAAGCAGTCGACGAACTAAAAGAAGCATTAAAAAACCTACCATATGTAGAATAAGCAACCTAAGTCTCATGCCTTCTTTTCTATAAACCTATATAATGTCAGAAATACGGCAATAGTGAAAATGAACTTATTGGAGTCTTTATTTTCCAAAGTAGATGAAATGAGCATTCTTAAGATTTACATTTAATTTAAGTATCTTAATAAGGGGAAACAATTTTAGTTTTAAAAGGGAGGTATAAGT
>JAEOSG010000114.1 GCA_016840485.1 Candidatus Baldrarchaeota archaeon | reverse complement strand
ATATTAAGCTAAATGCTGTTGAAAAATTAGTTGATGAGCTCACGACGATAATAAACGAGTCTTAAAACTTAAAAATATAAATTACTTGAAAAACTATATCTAAGTCTGTTAACTTATTCAAAATCATTCTTTCAACATTTCGAGATGTAAATATCGATTAAAACGGGGAAATACGATGTCAAACGGAAAGTTGTTCCTTATTTCATATATTAAAATCTCATGGTTGGCGCTCGTAGCTTTCTTACTTACACTCCCAATGTTTATGAGTCCAAGCAATTTTCACGAAGTATACAAGCAAATGTTTTTTACCCAACCAGAAATATCGCCAATATACATAACTCTTGTAGTTGCATCGGTTTCCGATATTTTACTCGGATATCTTGTTTGGTCAGGTAAGATTCTAAAGAAGATCGGTGTAATAGGACGAAAAACCATCACAATGCTGGTTTCTGTTTCAGCTCAACTTATATATGCAATTTTAGCGGAACTACTAACAATTATGGGGGAACCAACAAACATAACTGTTTTCCTCGTTGCGGCCGCGACGGGCATATTTTTCACTGCCTCCGAATACTATTATGAAACCTAATCTACATTTATAAGCTAAACGAAACATTTAGATCGAGGCTAGCGCGCGCTAGCATTTTGGAAGAGCAGTTGAAGAATCATGCGACATACTTCTCTTAATTATAGATCCAACCTATGAATCCATAGTCCTTGCAAACGTTGACAACGTTGAGAGTACTGGAAATTGTGTTATATTGCAATTTTTGCTACGTTAACATCTCCTTCAATGATTCTGTTTAACCATTCTGCAAGTTTAATTCCGAGACCGGGCAATCCTGACGGTAATCTAGAGCCATATTTGAAAGGGGGTACGGTTTTATCTTCAACTATGTTAACAGAAAAGTATAGGTCTGCATCTAGGTCTGAATTGATTATTCCGGGTGTTCCTGACACAAAGTTGGCGCCTGCTGCTACTGATATGCTGCTTTCAAGCATTGTACCTACCATTAACAAAACATTGTTCTCGTTTGCTATCTCTGCGATTTTTGAAGCCCAATATATTCCGCCAGCTTTCTGCAGCTTAATATTTATACCTTTTGCTGCTGAAGCTTCGATTACTTTGCTTGCATCTTCGAACGTTGCTGCAGATTCATCGGCAAACACAGGAATTTCAGATTTCTCAGAAACGTATCTCATCTTTTCTAAGTCTCCTTTTGGGCAAGGTTCTTCTATTAGCATAACTCGCTTACCAACTGTGTTAAAAATTTCATTTAACGCCTTTACTGCAACTTTAGGGTCCATATATCCTTGGTTTGCGTCAAGTGTAAGTTCTCCGGGGAAAACATCTGCGACTGAAGTAACCCTTTTTAAGTCTTCCTCTGGGTTTCCTGAGAGCTTTAGTTTTATCCTTCTTAGACCAGCGTCCCTGTATAATTTCATGTATTTTTCTGCGGTTTTAACGGTTTCATTTATGGGTTTTATTCCTATAGTTAGGGTCGTTAGAACGATGTTTGGAGTTTTTGCTCCCAGTAGTTCGTAGATGGGTTTCTCTTTTCGCTTTTACCCCATAAGTCGTAGCATGCAAAATCTATAGCGGCTTTTGCTGTTTGACTATGTATTCCTGTTTCTTTCTCTACTTCTTCAATTGTCCTGTGTATAGCCTCTATATCTCTTGGATCTTTGCCTAGAAGCTTTTTGGAAACAGCTTTAATTAATAGTTCTGCATTTTCTCTACTGTCTCCTGTTATAGGTTTAAATGGAGCACATTCACCATACCCTGTTAGTTCTTCATCTGTTTTATAACTAATAGGATGTTTTCCGCGTGTGTAAATGTTTTAAAAGAAATGGTGAATGGTTCTGGTAGTTTTAAATCCATTTTATACGCTTTTATACTTGTAATTTTCATGTTTACACCTACCAAATTTCATTACTAAAAGGGTAAGAAACGGAATAAAGTATTTAATAATAGTGCGACAATTACTAAAGCTATTATGAATAGGATAAATGGAAGAAGGTTTGTTTGAAGCAGTGCAATAATAAATGCGATATAATCTTTAAATGTAAGGTGTTTGTTCTTATTTTCCTTAGTTTCTTCTTCCTCCTCTTCACAATTTTTCATTTGATATTTCCTCCCAGAAATGACATGCAACGAAATGTTGCGAGTCTACTTCTAATAGCGCTGGTTCCTCCTTTTCGCATAGAGGTTTTGCAAATGGACATCGTGTATGAAATCTACAGCCAGAAGGTGGATTAACTGGACTCGGAGGCTCACCTTTTAGTGTTAATCTCTTTTTCCTCTTTTTAGCTCTTGGATCTGGTATGGGAATAGATGTTATCAACGCTTTAGTATATGGGTGCAACGGTGATTGAAAAAGCTTTTCCTTATCTGCAAGTTCCACTATTTTCCCGAGATACATTACTGCAACGCGATCGCTCATATAATCAATTATCGATAAATCGTGTGATATAAGGAAATACGTAAGCCCAAATTTTTGCTTAAGAATGTTAAGCAGATTGAGAATTTTTGCTTGAACAGATACGTCCAAGGCTGAGGTTGGTTCATCTAGGACGAGAAATTTTGGCCTTAGTATAAGTGCTCTGGCAATTGCTATTCGCTGCCGCTGTCCGCCACTAAATTCATGGGGATATCTATATATATGTTCTTCACTCAACCCTACTAGCTGTAACGTTTCAACAACCTTTTCCTTGATCTCGTGATCCTTCATATTGGTGTGAATTTTTAAAGGTTCACCAACAATGTCTTTTATCATTTTTCTGGGATGTAGCGAAGTATAAGGATCTTGGAAAATGATTTGCATAGTACGTCGAATTTCCCTGAGCTTCTTCCCTTTAATTCTTGTTATATCTTGACCTTCAAAAAAGATTCTTCCATCCGTGGGCTTAACAAGTCTTAATATTGTCCTTCCCAGCGTTGTTTTGCCGCAACCAGACTCCCCCACCAAGCCGAAAGTTTCATTAGCTTTAACCTCAAGGTTTACACCATCCACAGCCCTAACATAACCACTAATTCTAAAGAATAAACCACTTCTGATCGGGAAATAGGTTTTTAGGTTTTCAACTTTTAATATTTCGCCCATTTTCATCCCTCATTATATAGATGACAAGCGACAACGTGTCCAGGTTTTATTTCAATCGTCTTCGGAGGGGTTCTTTTACAAATTTCCATCGCTTTTGGACAACGTGGATGAAAGCGACATCCAGGAGGAGGATTAACCAAATCCGGGAGTTCGCCCTCAATTACATATAATTCTCCTCTTTGACCCATTTTAGGCACCGCTTTTATTAGGCCAACTGTATAGGGATGAAGGGGATCATCAAATATTGTATATGTGTCGCATGACTCTACAACGGTACCAGCATACATTACAGAAATCTTATTGCAAAGTTCTGCTGCAACTCCAAGGTTATGAGTAATAAATAAAACGGAAGACCCCATTTCGCTTACAAGATCTTCTAGCAAATCAAGAATTTGCGCTTGGATAGTGACATCCAAGGATGACGTGGGTTCATCTGCAATTAATAGTTTAGGTTTGAAAGCGATGGCCATAGCAATGACGACTCTTTGAGCCATACCACCACTTAACTCATGAGGGTATTGATTTATAAGTCGGTCAGGATCAGGAAGCCCAACCTTCTTTAACAAATCTATAACAGCGTTTTTTAATTCTTCTTTTTTAAGCTTTTCATGAGTCTCTATAGCTTCTGCTATTTGATCACCTACTCTCATAACCGGATTTAAGGCTGCTCTTGGCTCTTGGAAAATCATAGAAATCTCTTTTCCTCGTATTTCACGCATTTCCTCCTTACTAAGCTTTAGAAGATCTCTACCGTCAAATATAATTTCTCCACTTAAAATTTTGCCTGGCGGATTTATTAGTCTCATTATCGAAAGAGCTGTAACGGATTTACCAGATCCTGTCTCACCGACAAGACCCATAATCTCATTGTAACCCAATTTTAGATTTACCCCTTCTAAAGCTTTTACAACCCCCCTGTAGGTATAAAAGTAGGTTTTAAGATTCCTAACTTCTAAGAGTGTATTTTTACTGGACACTTCTTGCTACCTCCTCATTCTAACGTCAAAAATATCTCTTAACCCGTCTCCTAAGAGATTGAATCCAAGAACTGTTATTAGTATTGCGAGTCCTGGAAATGTTGAAACCCACCACTGCGATGAAAGATAATACCTGCCTTCGCTTACCATAACTCCCCATTCAGGGGTCGGCGGTTGCGCTCCAAGTCCAATAAAACCGAGACCAGCCGCAGTAAGTATTACCCCGCCCATATCGAGAGTTGCTTGCACAACAATGGGTGCTAGTATCATTGGAAGTACGTGTCTAAACATTATTCTTAGATCAGAAGCCCCTATAGATCTTGCTGCCTCTATATAAAATTCGTTTCTAATTTGCATCGTACTTGCTCTAGCGAGACGGGCATAAACAGGCCAAGAAGTAACTGCGATAGCAATCATAGTGTTTAGGAGACTTGGACCTAGTGCAGCTGCAAACGCCATTGCAAGTACGAGGCGTGGAAACGCCAGGAAAATATCTGTTACCCTCATAATTATTTCGTCTAATACACCACCAAAGTACCCAGACAACAGCCCTAATATTAAACCAGTACTACAGGCTATTGCTACTACAATAATAGCAATAACTAGTGAGATTCTGCTACCATATAGAATGCGGCTTAGAATATCTCTTCCTAATTGATCTGTGCCAAGTAAATGTTCGCTACTAGGAGGAGCTAGCCTGTTGTAGACATCTTGTTCAAGGGGGTCGTGTGGTGCGAACCATGGCGCAAAAATAGCCATAAAAATTAAACTTATAACGATAACTGTCCCTAACATGGTTAACGGACTCTTTTTCCAAAGATCAAAAATAAGTTTCATGTCCTCTATTTGATATCTTCTTTCCTCCAGAAATCTTTTGTACCGTTTTGACAAGGACTCAAGGAGTTTCATTTGCTTCACCCGTATCTAATTCTTGGATCTAGAAAAGCATATAATATGTCAACTATGAGATTTGAAAGGGAATATATTACTGCAATTAGCAAAGTAACTCCCATAATGGCTGAGAAATCTACAAACAAAAAGGAACCAGTAGCATAGCGTCCTAGCCCAGGCCATGCAAATATAGTCTCCGTCAATACAGCACCTTCTAATAGGCTACCATACGTTAGTCCAATAACGGTTGTTGTAGGGATTAGTGCGTTCCTCAAAGCATGCCGCATTATTACTACTCTTTCCCTAAGCCCTTTAGCATATGCCGTTCGAATATAATCTTGCCTTAAGACTTCAAGCATGCTGGCTCTCGTAATTCTGGCAATTATTGCTGTAGCATAATATCCTAGAACAAAAGCTGGCATTAAAAGATGTTTAAGAGCATTAATAAATGCATCAAACCTTCCGCTGATTAAGCTGTCAATTGTTATAAGACCAGTTATCTTCGGTGGAGGTGGTATTGTAGGATCTAAACGTCCTGGTCCAGGTAAAATTCCAAATCTATAATAGAATATTAGAAGTAATATTAGTCCTAGCCAAAATACAGGCATTGATACACCAACTAGGGAAAAAAGACGACTAACATGGTCTATAGCTTCATCCTTTTTGACAGCAGAGATTATGCCTATTGGAATTCCAAGAACTATTGCTATTATCATTGCGGTTGTTGCAAGTTCTATGGTTGCTGGGAAAAACTCTTTTAAGTCGACGATTACAGGTCTATTTGTCCGTAGGGATTTTCCAAGATCTCCGTGTAGAACTCTCCACAGGTAATCTATCAATTGTTCATGTAAAGGTTTATTAAACCCCAGCTGTTCTCTTGCTCTTTCTATTGCTTCGGGTGGTGCTTGGGGCCCTAATATTGCTTGAACAGGGTCAGCTGGAACAACGTGTGAAACTACAAATGATATTATGAGAACTCCGAAAAGCACGAAAATAAGTAATAGTAGTCTTCTTACGATATATGTACGCAAATCCATTCTAGTTCCTCCATATAACACAAGTCAATTAACTTGTAAAATTTAAATTTAACTTTTTGAATTCTTTAGTTAAATTGAAGGTCATTAACAGACAAAAATAAAAAATTAGAAGATATTCTTTTTGTTTTCTATGATCTGTGCTATGGCAGCGATAACTGGTATGTTGGGTATGGCAGATAAGGCTTGTGAAAGCGCGCTAGTTAATTCGCTACTTCCTCCGCCATAGTATATTGATTCTTTGTAAACTTGTGAAAGATCTAAGAAGAATACTGTTGAATCTGGAGAGAGGCCGGAAATCCATCTTCCCATGGCTAATTGTCTAAGTCCTTGGTAAAGAATCACGTAAGGCCCTTTATCAACAACGTATTCTGTAAGTTCTTTATACAATTCTAATCTTTTTGCGAAGTCCATTTCTTTTGCTGCAGCCTCCGTTAGATTAGCGGCATAGTCATCATACCATACGTTTCTCCATGCTAATTGTCTTACTCTGTAATCTGCAAATGGTTTTGCTAAAGCATCTGGGTCTACATAGTCAGCACCCCATTCGGCGAGAACCATTTGATGCTGTTGAGCACGATAAATCGGATAAAGCTCTGCTTCCGTTACTTGCCGTATATTAACTTTAATACCTATCTCCGCTAAGTCACTTTGTATTTTAGCAGCTATGTCAACATCCGGATGACTTGGAGGTACTATCATTTCTACTTCGAAGCCGTTTGGATAACCAGCTTCAGCTAATAATTCTTTTGCTTTTGTTACATTTCTTGTATAGAATACCTCAGAGGTTGCTCCTGGAATGCCTAGCATGATGAATCCTTGGTTCTTTACGGCTCCACCTTTTAATATACCTGTTATTATTCCGTCGTAGTCGATTGCATATCTTATGGCGTCTCTTACTCTTTCATCTTTGAAGTATGTGAAGTTTACATTCATTCCGATGTATCTTAATGTGAATTCTGGGATTGAGAGTATTTTTAGTCCCGCTGTATCTTTTATTTCAAGTATTTGATCTGTGGTTAGGTCCCATGCTATGTCTGCATCTCCTGTCTGTAACATCATCATTTGGTCAGTTGGTTCTGGTACATGTTTGATAATTATTTTCTTTATTTTTGGTGCGCCTCTCCAGTAGTTTTCGTTTGCTATTAGTTCTATTTTGTTTTCTCTTTCCCAGACTTTGAGTATATATGGTCCAGATCCAGCTGAGTGATCAGTTAACCATTTATTGCCCCAATCACTTTTTCCATCAACAGTGGTTATATGCTGTTTTACAACAGTTGGGTCAACAATACCTCCTACTGAAAATGCGAGACATGAAAGGAAGATTCCGGGGGCTACTTTTTCATGTAGGTGTATTTTAATTGTATATTCATCTACAATTTCGATTTGATTTGTATCGTTGATAAACTGTGTTAGAACCCATGCTGGTTGGGCTACAGCGGGGAAGTCTCTTTCTAACATGATAACTCTTTCAAAGCTATATTTAACTGCTGTAGCATTTATTTTTGCGCCGCTTGGGAAGGTTAAGCCTTTTCTTAGGTGAAATGTCCATGTTAATCCATCTTCAGATATTTCCCATGTTTCTGCAAGCTCTGGGATCACGGTTGTATAGTCTGGTGGTTTAAATGTTACTAAATTATCGTATAACTGGTTTACTACAAAACATGATGAAAACTCGTACGCCTGTGCTGGATCTAGTGACACCATATCTCCGGTATCCATTACAATTAATAGAGTGTCTTCTGGTGTCTTAGGCGTCACTACAGTTACCTTAGCTTTCGGTGTAATAGCAACATAAACCCATGAGCCAATTAACACTATTATAAGCACGATTATTGCAATATCTTTTGTACTAATGCCTTTTCCTCCTTCGCTCATACCTCTCACCCTCTTTTAAATCTAATAACCTTAAGTCAGATTTTTATATTTAAATTTAACTGCAATTTGTTATTGGATAAAGAGAACTAACCATGATATTCTTTTTAGCCGTTTTTTCAACAAAATCGAAAACGAGATCGTATCAAAGAAGCTAAAGTCGGCTTTTTTAAGGGTTGCTTAAAACTCAGATCTACAGCCGTATTTAGATCTTCCAAAGGAAAATAACAGGTATGCATTAACTTGACCGAAAAACAGTGAATTATATAATATTTAGTCATATAAGTCGATTTAATTTATCCTTATCTAATAAGAATTTCATTTTTTACATTTGTGATTTTGTTAGAGAGATCTCTTGATATATTGTTAATATATACGATTAGTATGCCTTAAATATGTTATAAATTTGAAAATCAAAATAGTTAGGAAGACAAAATGAAACAACTAACATTACCACCTCAGAACAAGAGGTTAAACATTAATGAAAATCATTAAAC
>JAEOSG010000035.1 GCA_016840485.1 Candidatus Baldrarchaeota archaeon | reverse complement strand
GAAGTAGCTGACAGCGAGGAAATATCAGAAGGCGTCATTATCGACTATGATCGAAACGGACGAGTTATTGGAGTTGAGATATTGAACTTTTCTAAAAGGAAAATAGATCTAAACAGATTAATAATGATGAAGGAAGAAGAAATAATCGCAAAGGTAGCTGCATATTGATAAGACTAACAAAACATGCTCTAGAAAGAATCAAATCAAGAAATATTTCGTTTGTCAAAATACGTGAGGCAGTTATGCGCCCCGATGCAACCCTTTAAAGACAAATACGGAAACATTATTGCACAAAAGCAAAGTAATGATAAAATCTTGCGGGTCGTTTATCGAAAGAAGGAAATGATATAATAATCATAACCGCATATAAGACGAGTAAGATCAGAAAGTATCTTAAGGCAAAAGAAAAAATCTGAATAATCTATTCTCCAAGGGATAAAATGTAAAAATGTGGACTTTGGCTTTATTTGGCAGTTAGTGTTAATTATTGCGGTGTTAGATTATGGGTTTGGGTTTCTCAAATTTACAGTATAGAATCATTAAGGGTAAAATTTACCCCTTTTTCCTGGATCGTAGATATGAGGCTGAAATATCTGCAGCTATCAACATATTTGAAGAAAATGTAGGGAAAAAAGTTTCAGAGATTCCAAGGGAATTGATTGAAGATCTTTTTGAAGATAAGAGAGTTGGTAGGGGGGTTTGTCTTGTTTTAGAGAAGCTTTATGGAACAGAGATGCCTGAAATGGAAAATGTAGTAAAGAAAGAAGTTATTTCTCGATTGAGGGCACATGGTATAAAGAGTTTGGAGGATTTTAAACTTGCATTCTATTCCTATATAAACGAAAAGTGGGAAGGGTTCGTACCAGAAAAGTTTAGAAATAAAGCCGTAGAGGAATTTGCTGAAAAATATAAGTTAAGACCTTTTGATGTTGAAAAACTGTTAACCTTAGGTGAGGAAGAAAGTAAAATTGTTGGCAGACCATCAAGTAAGCCTACGGTAGATGACGTTATAGGTATCTACAATTTTGAGGTATTAGATACATTGATAACGAATGGCAAGAAAGTTGGAGCTATTTTTCACGTGAGGAATCTGGGAACTGTAGCTAAGAGAATTATTAGGGAAGCGAAAAGGTTTTCGGTTTTATGCGACTTATATTTGGAGGACGGTAAATTTAGGGTAGAGTTTTATGGTCCTAGAGAGCTTTTTGGTAGAGCCACACGGTTTGGAAGAGCAATTAGCCACACGTTTTTCAAAACATTAACGTTGTTTGAAAGTTTAGAAGCAAGGCTTTTAGAATTTACTGTAGAAGTTGTTTTACGTGAAAAAACATATATTTTACGTGCAAAGCCACCGCTACCTTTAGTTAAAATCCCCGAAAAATATGAGACCAAAGAAGCTATGTTTGACAGCTTTGTTGAAAAAAGGTTTTATTGGGCAATAAAGTCAAGTAAGCCGAGAGGCTGGGACATTATCAGAGAACCAGAACCCATAATTCTCGAAGGGATGATAATTGTTCCAGATTTTGTGCTTGTAAAGAATGACGAGAAAGTTTTTGTGGAAATAGTTGGATATTGGAGAAAAGAATATCTTGAGAAGAAAAAGAAGCAATTTGAAGTTCTTAAGAGACATGATCAGAAAATAGCGATTTTAGTTGACCATAAATATTTTGACGAATTCAAGGGATGTGAATTGCCAGTTTTCAAATATAAAAGAAAACAAGAGAAAGTGGACATACCTTTTGGAAAAATATTAAACTTCCTTGACACAATTCACTAAAATGTTAAATTATGATAACTGTGTGCACCGTAGTCATCCATTAAAACAAACACAAATTACATTGTTAATTGCTGATTACATATCCTTAGCAATAAATTAAAAACTTAGAACTAGTGTTAATATGAGGAAGGGAGGTGTAAAGTTGAAGCCGTTTTCTGAGCCTGGTAAAATATCTGAAACAATTCTCATGTTAGATGCTTATGGTTGGAGAACAAGTAAAACAACATCCTCGTACGTTATTTTAGGTGAGAAGATTGCATTAATAGAGCCTGCGCATAGGAGCTCAGCTGAAAAAATCGTAGAAGGATTGAAAAACTTCAACGTGGATCTAGATAAGGTGTTTTATATTCTTGTAAGTCATAGGCATTTTGACCATTCAGCAGGAGCTCCACCACTATTAAAATATCTTCCAAATGCGGTAATAGGTGCACATCTATATACCATTGAGAATTTTAAAAACCCTGAAAAGTTAAACAGAGCTTCACAGCAAATGTACGGAGATTACGCAGAGCCTATAGAACCTGTTAGAGACGAAGAAAAACTACGTGTTTTGAAGGAAGGGGAAATCTTAGAATTGGGTAACGGACTTGAGATAGAGGTTGTATACACGCCTGGCCATACTTCAGATCACTACGCATTTTATGAAAGAAAAAATAAGTTTATGTTTACGGGAGATGCAGTAGGCATCTTTGGATACAGATCGCTCTCAGTAATACCAACAACTTTTCCGCCAAGTTTCAAATACAAGAAATATATGGAATCGCTTGAGAAAATGCTTAACTACGATCTTGAAATTGTTTCTTTTGCTCATTTCGGTGGAGTAATAGGTAAAGATGTTAACGAAGTTATCAGCTTAGCCATCGAGACGTTAGAAGATTGGAAAAGCATTGCAGAGAATGTTTGGGAAACAAGTAAGGACATTAGTGATTTGGCGAAGAAACTTAGCGAAAAATATCAGGAAAAACTTGAAGTGTTTCCAAAGCAGGTAAGAGGTTTTATATTTCAAATATTGGCAACAGGTTTAGCGAACAGTCTTTTCCAAAGAAAATAAAAGCGACCTAAAACATAAGTTAATACAGTGGTACAACGGTTATGTAGGTGTAAAAATGGAAAATGTTGAAGAAATTTTTTCAAAAATATTTAGGGAAACAGAGCAAAAGGTAGGCCCACCTCCAGCATACAAACCCCACCATGTACTGTTAACACTTTTCATCTTGCATAAAAGTGGAAAACCTGTTGGAAGATATATTCTCATGGTTCGGTTAGGTATTGGGGAAGCATCTGCTAGAACATTACTTAAATTTTTGACAAACCTTGGACTAATAAAATCTGTTAACCGGAAAGGACACGTATTAACCGACTTAGGAGAAAAAGTGGTTACAAAAATAATGGAAAAAATAGTGGATATAAAGGAGGTTAAAGGACTTAAAAATATAACTTTAGGTCCCGTGAATGTTGCATGTCACATAAAAAATACTGCACATCTTATTAAAGATGGTTTAAAGCAGAGAGACGCAGCAATAATGGCTGGAGCAAAAGGAGCAACCACTCTAATTGTTCGCTCAGGAAAAATAACATTTCCAAGGGAAGACATCAAGATAGGTGAAGAAAACGAAGAAGTCCTAAATAGACTATTTAATTTAGAAGAAGGGGATGTAATTGTCATTGGAACAGGGGACAATCTTAAAGAAGCAGAAAATGGGGCAGTAGCAGCAGCACTAACGGTATTTTCTCTTTCGAACTCTAGATAACTCCAAATGTAAAAATTTTAGCTTTTTACGAGAAGCTTTAAAACTAAGGGATTATTCACTTCTTTCAATATAAAGGTATGAAATTGTGTGATTTTCACTATTGGCTAATTACCAGAAACCAACAGCTCTTACTCCGTTTCTTTTCATCCATTTCTCGGAGCTTTTTATGAAGTGTAGAGCTGTTAGTGCCATTATCAATGCTTCAGCGATTGAAATTATTAATGCTTCAGTAAATAGGGCTGACATGTTTATTGCGGTTGCAATTTTTGCTAAGTGGGCAGGTGCTGCATATGGTATGCACAAGTAGACTATTCTGATCATCTCCGGTAGGCTTTGTACAGGTATCATTAATATGCCTACAACGGCGAAGTTTAGAATCTCAAGCATATTATACGGTATGCTTGTTCTAATTGATATGGCAGCGATGGTAAGTCCGTAAGATAATCCCTCCACCACTAATAACAAAAGAGCTAGAACAAGTAATGGTAGGTTATTTACGAGTAGTACGTTAGTATTGAAAACGCCGTTGAGTATAGCAGCCATAAACAGTAGTGAGGCGGTGATGACTGAAAAGCTGGGGATTATTCTGCCAAGTATCATTTTAAATGGTGAAATTCCTCTTAAAGTGTGTTCTTCTACCATTCCGATTGATATGAAAAAGTTCATCCAGCCTCCTATAAGTGAAGAAAACTGTGAAATAACATTCCAAGCAACGATTGTCCAGAAAGCCGCTTTAACAGCTGTTCCTAGATATTCGCTGGGAACGAAGAGCAGAGCGCCTAGGATGAAAAGGAAAATCCACGCTGTCTCTGCTAGTATCATGTTTAGAAAGGACCATTTGTATCGCCGTAGTCTTAGGGTGTGTAACCATAATATTGCTTTAATTCTGGTTATAGCCATTTAGATCGCTCCCTCCTTCATAGCTTTTTTCTCACCTGCATCGACAAACATGTATGCTAAAACGTTGTAGAATATTGTCATGCCAGCTAATATTCCTATTAGGAAAGTTATAGCCGCAAGTTTTGGGGTTCCTATTATGGCAACGGTTCTAGCTAGTTCAATAGTGTAGGTTGAAGGTAGTAGTTGAGATATTAGCCTGGCCCAGTGAGGCAATAGATAAACAGGGTAGAAAGCACCTGAGAACAGCAGTATAATTGGGTTTAGCCAGCTTAAAACATTTGACTCTTCTTTTATTGTTAAGAGAAATGATGCGAAAAGTGCTGAGAAACCCAGCAGCGGAAGCATACCAACAGTTGCTGCTAAAATAAATATCCCTATGTCGAGGATCCCTCGATAAACTCCTTCTAAAACTAAAATTAAGGGTACAAATTCCATTATTTGTATGAACGTGAAAAGCAAATATCTTGGAATATAGGTCAGAACTAAGGTTGGTGATGTTTTATTTGGGGATAATAATATGTAGGGCAGTGTTCCAACCCATCTGTAGAAAAGCACATTCCCTCCAACTCCCCACATAACGTCCACTGAAGCCATAGCAATAAGAGTTGAAGCTATAAAGAAAATAATGGGATTCACCGCTAAACCTACATTTTCTTTAAATGCTTCAGGGCTTCCAAGCATCATACCCATGCCAAGTATAAGAGCTAACATTAAATAGGGCCATAAAAGCATTGAAATAAAAGCTCCTCTATTATTTTTGTAAAAATATAGGTCTAACATTATGCCAGACTTTAAGAGAGCCTTTAAGCTCATGTTATCACCTCTAAAAGCCGCTTTTACCTGTTAACTGTATAAAGACGTCTTCAAGGGAAGGCTCTTTAACTTCCACTTTTTTAACACTGCATTTATATTCGTGAAGTATTTTTAAGACCTTAGAGGTTATTTCGTCGCTTTCCGCAGGGGGAATAACTAATTTTATTCTGAATCCTCCGTTTTCAGCAAAAGCATCTGACACTATGCCAGTCTTGCCTTTAATAGTTTCAATTATGGATTTAACAGGCACATTGGCTGGAAGAAAAGCAAATATTTCAAGTGCAACATTGTTGGCTACACTTCGCTTCAAATTTTCAACAGTGTCTAGCGCTATTATCTTACCTTCATTTATTATTGCTATTCTATCACACATGATTTCAGCTTCAAACATATTGTGAGTAGTAACGAGTACAGTTTTTCCCTTTTCATGGGCTATTTTTACCAATAGTTCTCTAAGTGTTCTTGCAGAAGGAGGATCTAAACCCAACGTAGGTTCATCTAAAATTAATACTTCTGGATCCGTGATTAATGCTCTAGCTATGCTCAATCTTGCCTTCATACCTAACGAATACTCTTCGTATAACTTGTCGGTTGCGCCAAGCTGATTTAATCCCACTAGGTCTAGTATTTCTTCAACTCTTCTTTTAAGAAAAGGACCACCCATTCCATATAACATACCAAAATAAATTAGGTTCTCTCTTCCTGTAAGTTTCCAGAAAAAGCCTTTTTCAACAGTTAAGGATACTCCTATTACTTTTCTAACTTTAGCAGCTTCCTTCACAACATCGTAACCTAATATTTTTGCTTCGCCACCATCTGGAAGCAGCAAGGTGCTTAATATTTTTACAGTTGTTGTTTTCCCTGCTCCATTGGGCCCAAGTAGTCCAAAAACTTCTCCTTTGTTGACAGTAAATGATATACCTTTGAGAGCCTTTACTATTTTCTTTTCACGTTTAAATAAACCTTTTCTCAAATAAGTCGTATAGTTTTTTACTAAATCCCTTACGAGTATAGCAGACTCCCTGCTCATGTAAGACCACCCTTATATATTGAAAGGGCATCAAAGCCTTCATATTTTGGCATTTTCTCATCGTCAGCGCTTTTGGTCTGTTACTTCATATACGTGAAGTTTATAATTATAAACCTATATAAACTTTTTCCACAAAAGTGGAGAAAGTAAATGAAAACCTAAGAATCCCCCCATCTTCTACACCAGAGATGCGTTCCCATGCATCGAAGACCGTCTCCGCAATAGATACTTCTAGTTTTAACTACTGTGAATGATGTTCTTCATTTCGATTTTTATCACTAACCTTTTAAAGTTACCTCAACTATTATTTAAATTACCAAAGGGGAGTAGGAATATGAGAATAGGGAGGGAAAATAAAAGGTATATTTATGGGATAATAATTTTTGCTCTGCTCTTTCTAACATTGTTCCAAATATTCATGATCACTGCTGAAAAAGCATTTATGTCTTGGCCCAACTATGATCAACCGTATAAGCCCATACTGCCTCCTGTACCTCTTATAGACAAAGCTACACCTCTGGGTAACCACGTGGTTATTATAGTGATTGATGGGAGCAGAGCAGACATTGTAGAGGAAGCAAATACACCAAACATAGATTGGATTAAAAAGAACGGTGTATGGTTTGCAGATGCACATTGCTATGCACCATCCTTTTCTCTACCAGGATATACAACCATAGGAACTGGAGCGAGACCAGATATCTCTGGGATTACATCAAATTGGCATGAAGGTCCTGTAAAAATAGACATATTTAACGTTACACTTGAGAACAACGGGACAACAGCTCTTATTTCATCTCCAAGCTGGATGGACCTTTCCGGTCCATGGATTACGTGGAATAAAACAAAGGAAGATAAAGTTGAGATGGATGAAGTTTTAGGTCCTTGGGCAGTTGAAATGATTAAAAACAATAAGCCAACACTACCTGTGGTTCACCTTTATGATACCGATAATGCCGGGCACATGACAGCTAGCGCTTTAAGCGACGAATACAAAACCGAGTTGGAAGAAGCAGACGTTCAAATTGGAAATATAATAGATGCTTTAAATGAAACACTTATCGTAGTAACAAGTGATCACGGTTTTTTGAATAAAGGTCATCATGGCGGCGCAGAATCAGAAGCTACACATATAGTATTAACTATGAAAGGCCCAGGCATTGTTAGCAACGTTGTTATAAATTGTACAGTTTATCAAGATGTTATAGCTGAAATCGTGTGTGTTTTCCTTGGCTACAGGATTCCAACAGGTGTTACGGGGGAAATTCCTTTTGAAATTTTTAACATATCCGAACGTATGAAAGCGATGTATCAAATTAATATGGCAGAAATCAAGTTTAAACAGGCAGAAATGCTTGTTGACACTTTTGAATACACCGATAAGTATGGCTCGAAACTTCTAGAAGTAGAAGACAAGTTAAGTATCGCTAAATCTAGTTACGATGACAAGAAATATACTGATGCTTTTGACGCAGCAAGTGAAGCTGAAGACTCATCCAAAGAACTAATCGCTCTTGTTAGGAATTTAAAACATAAAGAAGAAGTTTCCTCAAGACTGCGTTTAGCCACCATCTCGTACGTGGTGGTCATCGTACCCATAGCTATATGTACATTGTTGTTTAGGCGTAAAATTAATTGGAAGATACTTAATGTGGCGGTTTTCTGCATGGTAGGGTACTTTTTAGGGTTCTGGCTGGTCTTTGCAATTCAAGGATTAAAATTCAGTGTAAGCGTAATTGCCGAAGTAGAAGAGTTCCAAAACGGTATAATGGTCTCCTCCATCGCTGGTCTCATTGTTGGAGGAACATTTGGAGGCTTCACTTCAATACTGTTAGGAAAAGAGAAAAAAGAGTTCAGAGTTATTATTGCATCTATGCTTGGACTGCTAATGGCCTTAGCGGCAAATACTACTTGGATAACAGCGTATATTGTGAAGTGGAACGTAGTTTTAGACTGGTATTTCCCAAGATGTTCATCTTGGAATAAAGCCGCCGAATACTATGCGTTTCTTCTTCAAAATGTTTATACATCACTTTTCTTTGCACTAATGCCAGTAACTGCAGTAATATTTACGTTACTACTCACTAAAACACTTAAAACATGAAGGTAACTCATTTCCATGACTTCTTTAATTTAGTTTTTCATCAACAACCTGTATCCGAGTTTTATTCCGAGATATAGCCAAAGAGGATAAGTTAAGAAGATTGCTATAGCAAGGATGTTCATTGGTCCAAGAGGATTTGCATAGGTGGGGATAGATGTATCGACAAAAGATCTTAGGCCGAGGAGTTCGATGCCTGAATTCCACATAAAGTGATTTCCTTTGCCGTATTCTCCTAGTCCCGGCATATTTATATAATCGAGATAGAGTAGGCTTGCAATTAGCCAGAAAATTGTTACTACAATGGTGGAAAGGCCTACGAGTATTTTCTTGGATTCCTTTTCACGTAAAAATTTAGAGTATATGCCTACTTCCGCTACGCCGCAGAGTATTAGTAGGATTGGATCGATTAGGAAGCTCATATCCATCCAGCTCTCTTATACCATTCTATAGTTTCCTTTAAACCAATTAATGCATCCGGATAAACTAATTTGTATCCTAAGGATTTTATTTTCGAATTATCCATAAGGGAATCGTACGTTAAATATCTGATGGCATCCCTCTCTATAAGTGGCCGTTTACCTGTTATTTTAGCGTAACACTCGGATAGACTTGCCAGTAAATTAAGTATCTACATTGGAATGTGAATCCTATAGATTTTCACGTTAAGTATTTTCGCAGCAGCTAATAAAAGCTCTTCAACAGTGTATTTTGAGTCATCGACAATATTAAAAATCTCTCCTATCGCCTCCCTTTTATCATGTAGGAAATATGCTGCACCAACAACGTCTCTTACATGAACGAGGGCTGGTCTCGATTTACCGTCGCCGGGAATTGCTCGAAGCCACCCCTTAGCCAGTAAAAAGAGTAAAATTGCTGTGCCATATTTGCTTCTCGGTCCGTAAATGGAGGCAGGCCTCAAAATTATAATTGGTAAACCGTTTTCCTCATAGAATTTTAATGCAACTTTTTCTTGTAGCGCCTTAGATTTCTCGTATTTATTGATAGGTGCTATCTTATCTGTTTCTTTGACGGGAACTTGCTTTGGAACACCGTAAACTGCGCCTGAACTCCAAACCACCATACTTTTAATATCGGAGTCAAGAGCAGTTTCGCAGAGATTTTTTGTACCTTCAACATTCACCTTGTAAAGTATTTCCCATGGAGCCCAGTAATCAAATATGGCAGCAATATGGAAAACGTAGTCAACATCTTCAAAAAGGTCTTTCAACGTTTCTTTACGTGTTAAGTCCGCTTTAATAAACTCTATTCCTAACCTATTTATAACAGGTGATTTTGCTTCTAGATCGGTTGCCCTTACAGCATGTCCCTTAGACAAAAGAAAATCCACCATATGCGATCCAACAAAGCCACATGCTCCCGTAACTAAAAATAACTTGTCTGACATTCTTATTCATGTTTAAAAGCGTTTGCTGATATTTAAATTTCTCGAACAGGAATCTGACATCATAAAACAAGTTAAATTGTAAATAAAAAAATATGATGATATTGTTTTTATTCAGTTACTTTGCTCTCTTTAATTTTTATGAAAAGGTACTCGTAGATGAAAGCTGCAATTACTGCACCAACTATTGGACCTACCCAGTAAACCCAATGAGCAGTCCAATTACCAGAAAGTACTGCAGGTCCAAATGTTCTAGCTGGATTTAAAGACGTACCGCTTATAGGTCCACCCCACCATATTAAGGCTCCTACTACTAGACCAATGGTCCAACCTGCCCAGCCTTCGGGAGCTTTCCCGGAAACTGCTACACCCATTATTGTAAACATTAGAATAAATGTCATAACTATTTCGTTTAGACATGCTATTGCAGCGTTATTACCTATTATATCTCCTGGAAGTGTAAGGCCGAAGTAAACTTTTTGACACACATCTTTACCATAGATTGCCAAATGTGTTGCTGACGCAAGTACAGCGCCAATTAGTTGGCAAACTATGTATGGAATGACTTCCTTGATTGGGAACCGTTTTATGGCTGCTAGAGATATCGTTACAGCGGGGTTTATGTGAGTTCCAGAGATGTGTCCAGTTACGTAGATTGCCACTGCGACCGCTATTGCGAAAGAGAATCCTATTCCAAAGAGAGCTGCGGCTGGAGATTCGAAACCTAAGGTAGAAGAAAATGTTATTACGCTTCCTGGACCGATGAAAACTAGGATATATGTTCCAAGTAGCTCAGCTAGACATCTCGTGGTTAAAGGATATTCTTCACCCATATTTTAGTTCACCTTTCGAAAATTCTAGCTATTTCCCCCTAAATAAAAAGAAAGGGTAATATGTTATGTTAAAGCGTTTAAATAGCTCTGTACCATTGGCAGTATGTGCATCGAGAAGGCATCATTGATGTAACAGCGCAGAATTTACGAGCTCTTAACGGCGCAAATGGTGTATCTGGATGTAATGCAGTTACATGTGTTCCCAGGGTTGCTGTTACTGGTTCACTTGTAAGTAGACATGGAAAGTCCGCTAGTCTCATTAAGGCTGAAAATCTAACGGTTATTGCACAGCCTGGATATGTGTATCTCTGCGGGTTCATTAAAACCTCGTTTTCATCTATCGGTTTGAGGTCAATTTCTATGCCAGCTACTGTGGGCTTCTTACCTAGATGTATCGGATCAATGAGTTTTGCTCCTCTATTTATCATGTCTAAGAAGTCCACGTTATGTAACTCGGCTGCTGCGCTTCTAGCTGGATTCATGTTAATTAAGCTGTAGTAGCGTTTGAAGAGTAGATCGGTTACTATTGAAGCAGAAAATCCGTCTTTTTCTAGAATGTATGCTGTGGCTGCTGCTGTTGATCCAGTTGCTGCACGCAGAACAGCATATTCATTCTTATACCCTGTTTTTAGCCCTGCCCTTAGGGTGTTGTCAAGAACTTGTGTTACAGCCTCCATGATTGCCATCACAACGTCATCTTTGCACATGTTGAACATTGATTGAGCTATGTGGTGGCCAACATCGCCAACACAGTAAGCTGGAACTACAACAATATTGCCATAGTGAACTCCAGCGTCAATAGCTTTCTTGATGACACTCTTCATTCTATCTTTATATTGGGACATGTATTTTCTAACATCAAAGGATGTGTGACCTGCTTTGTCCATAAGTTCAGCTTGGGCTTCTGTTGGGGTTGCATAGATTTTCTTAAGCCATGCTATTTCCTCTGCAACTGCTTCACTAGCTGTTTTGCCTGCTTCGAGCGCCTCAACAAAGGCTGCACCGATTCCATAAGATGTGTTCATTCCCCAAGATTTAGCTGCAAGAATCGCTTTCTTATATTCAACATCTATATCGGTTTTCTTTAAGATTTGATTTACTACGTTGCTTGTTGAACCAGGTACGAAAGCGAAGTCTACAACACATGTTGGCCCGTAAAATCCTCCGTATCTTCGTATACATTCCCTAGAAATTAGAGCTTCCGACTTTCCAATCTGGTCGATGAATTTATCCATGGCTTCTTTAAATTTTGGATCCTCTTCGTAGAGGATTTCAAGGATTGGAGGTGTTTGATAATGTTCTACAAATGGATCGTCCTCGGGCCTGATCGTTCTTGTTAAACCTTTCAATATTTCGTAGTGGGCAACAACTGATTCTTTATGTAATGCAATTACTGTAGGTTCTTGATCACCTACAGCTTCCATTTTCTTTACTGCTTCAACATATGGTGCTGCATCTTCAATAACGAACGACCCGCCACGTTTCTCTTTAATTACATTTATATCTGCCCATTGAGCCGCGAGGGCGTCCTCTACCATTTTTTCATATACTTCACTTTTAGACAAAATCCTCTCCTCTCTTTTAATTTTGTATATACCCTTAAAAAAGGAGTATATACAATTGTATAATAAGCTAACATCGTTATATAAAATTTATGCAGCAAACTTTTTTCTAAATATTCCACCGTCCAAAATAGCATTAATATGACCTAATTTAATTAGGTTGTGAAAGAAGCTACTAGACGTTATATATTGTCGATTTATTGGTTTATTCAAAATTTAAATTTATTTTAACGATATACTTTTTTATGTCGATGTGTTACTAGCAGGAAAAGAAATTATTTCTTTTAGAGGTCTATGTGTACGTGTTTTACGAAACATTTAAATATAACACTGTTATAGGACTGTTAAGTGGCCAAATTACGTAAAAACTCGAATCTTACGCATTCTAACGCTAACATAAAATGTCGTTCACTTTGCTGGAGGTTTTACTTTTATGGTTAATATAGAAAATGTTAGAAAAGATTTTCCAATGCTAAACAAGCGTAGAAAACGTGACGGTAAACCACTTATATATCTGGATAATGCTGCAACTACATTTAAACCGCGGCAAGTAATTGAAGCAGTTCTCAGTTACTACGAAGATTTTACGGCTAATGTGCATAGAGGTATTTATGAATTGTCGCAGGAGGTAACAAATCTTTATGAAGATTCTAGGGAGAAAATTGCTAAATTTATAGGTGCAAGAAAGCCAAGTGAAATAATTTTTACAAAAAATTCGACGGAAGCTTTTAATATAATTGCTTATGGTCTTGATTGGAAGCCGGGAGATGAAATTGTTACTACTGTTATGGAGCATCATTCAAACATAGTACCGTGGCAAATTATACGGGAAAAGTTTGGAGTTAAGTTGAAATTTATTGATTTAACAGACGATGGAAGTCATTTAAACTTAGATATGCTTGAAGAACTTCTTACAGAGCGAACGAAGCTTGTAACTTTAACACATGTATCAAATGTTTTAGGTACAATAAATCCGGTTAGAGATGTAATTCGTAAAGCTCATGAAGTAGGAGCTTTAACGCTTATAGATGCTGCTCAGTCGGTGCCACACATGCCGGCTAATGTACGGGAATTGGAATGTGATTTACTGGTTTTTAGCAGTCATAAAATGCTTGGTCCTACGGGTATAGGTGTTCTTTATATGCGTAGCGGCGTTGAAGAACATATTCAACCTCCCTTTGGTGGAGGTGAAATGATTAAAACAGTGACCTTGGAAGGATGTACGTGGAACGATATGCCTTGGCGTTTTGAGCCTGGAACGCCAAATGCGGCTGGCGTTATAGGTTTAGCTGCTGCTGTCGACTATTTAAGCGAGCTTGGTATGGATTGGGTGAGAAAACATGAGATTAAGCTTACAGAATTAGCTATGAAGAGGTTGGCTGAATTTGATAAAGTTACGGTTTATGGACCTAAAAATACTAAGGAAAGAGGTGGTATAATATCTTTTAATGTGGAGGGTGTTGAAGGACATGATGTTGCATTGCTTCTCGACGAGTTTGAAAATATCGCTGTGAGATCTGGTCTTCATTGCGCCGAGCCCTTACATAGAAAACTAGGTGTTCAAAGCTCTGTGAGAGCATCTTTCTATCTTTATAATACGGAGGAAGAAGTAAACTTGTTCTGTGGCACCTTAGAAAAAATAGTTAACTCATTATTTTAACTTCTATTTTTTAACGTTTTAATATTTTGATGCTAATATGTGATTCTAGAAGTTTCTGTCTCTTTTTTGTTTTTATTCACAAAGTACAGAGCAATAAAGGCACAAATGATTCCCATAAAGTTTGAAAACAAGTCGCTGAAATCGAAAACTCTCCATGAAACAAACAACTGTAAACCTTCATGAAACACGGGATAAACTATTAAAAACGCCTTGTTTTTAAAACTGTACAAAAATAAAACACCTAAAACAAGAAAGGCGAGGAAGTGTTCAAGTTTATCGCTGAAGCTGGGTGCTTCACCAACTGTCTGAGTTGGAATAATAGCTAAAATGGTTAAAACAACGACGTAAAAAATTGTGATGACCTTCAATTTGCTTATCATAGTTGAAAAATAGGGAGAGCTTTTATTTAAAGCTAATGTTATGGTCTACCTAGGATTTTAAGCGTCGATAGTTAACTTTTAAGCTTAGCTGCTATTATTTCGGCTACTTGTCGCCCCGAAAGAAGCATGCCTCCGAAAACTGGTCCCATTCTTGGAAGCCCATGTAGAGCTGCTACTGACATTCCAGCTACATATAAGCCTGGGCACGCTTCACCTGTTTTTTCAACTACTAGTATTTCAGCTTTAGGTGTCCACATAGATGCTTCTCCAGGCACCGTTAAGTTTAGTTCAGGTACTTTCCTAGAGGCTACAGTGAGGACTTCAGCTTCATGCCCTGTGCAGTCTACAACGGCTTTAGCTTTTAGAGCTAGTGGATCTACGTGAAGGCCTGATGCGATTATGGAAGTCCATTGAATAACTACTCCTGCAATCCTAGCTTTGTTATTTTCAATCCTGTAGATAACGTCATCAACTGTTACACCCAGTAAAATTTCAGCGCCAGCATCTAAGGCACCTACCGCTAATTTTGCAATCATTTCAGCCGGATCGACAACATACAACCCTTTGTCACATGGTTCAAGTTTACAATTTACTTCTCGCAGTATCTCGTCAGCTGGTTCCTGGACAAGAAGTGCTGGAAGCTGCATTCCCCCGCCTCCAATACCCCCGCCAAAGGAAAGTCTTCTCTCAATAACTAATGTTTTTAGCCCTTCTTTAGCCAGGTATCTGGCAGCTGTGAGTCCTGCTGGTCCCGCTCCAACAATTATTACATCATTTTCAGCGAGTTTTGAAAGTTTGTCGGCTGATGCTTTTACTATAGCTTTAGTCATCTCAGCTTCATCGACAGGTTTAACCTTCATACGGGTCTCCTCCTGTTATAACAGCGTTAAACTTATTTTAGAATTTTAACTTAAAGTTAACGATGCTTTTGGGAGTGGTGGCTTTGACGTTAAGGTGTCAGGTTTGCGGACGTTTAATAAGAAACGAGGTTTATGTGCGAAAAACTTGCTGTGTAAATAAGTTGTATGTGTTTTGTTCAGATACTTGCCGTCAAAAATGGCTTAGATCTTGGCTACAAAGGCAGGTCAACCCGAAAATTGCTTCATATTAGTTTTCCTTAGCTTAAGCTCTGCTTTTTAATACTATTTTATCTAGACTGCCTGAAACGTAACCTTCTAATTCCATCGTCACATAAAGAAAACCTAGTTCTTTAAGTCTTTTAGAAATCTCGTCTAAAAGTCTTTCATCGAAAAGCTTTTTCCTTTCTTCTCTGGCCACTTCTATTCTAGCTATATCTCCATGGTTTCTGACTCTTACAAGTTTAACTCCTGCTAGCTTCTTTATTATGGTTTCTGCTTCTCCAACTCTTTTAACAGCTTCCAATGTGATTTTCTTCCCGTATGGAAATCTTGAAGCTAAACATGCTACAGGAGGTTTATCAGCTGTAGGTAAACCTAACATTCTAGATATAGCCCTAACTTCATCTTTTTTAAGACCTACCTCAGCCAGAGGACTTCTAATTCCAAGTTCCTTCAAAGCCTTGATGCCCGGCCTGTACGATTGCATATCATCAGCATTTGTTCCATCAACAACTACTTCAAGTCCTTCTTCTGAGGCAATTTTTAGGAGTATCCCCATGAGTTCCTTTTTGCAGTAGTAACATCGATTTGGAGGATTTACAACTAAATGTTCATTTTCAAGCTCATTTATCTCTATGATCTTATGTCTGATACCTATAAGCTTAGCCAATTTTTTTGCTTCTTCAAGTTCTCCAGGTGGCAGGAGAGGAGAGTTAGCAGTGACAGCTAGAGCTCTATCGCCTAAAGCTGTCTTGGCAGCGTAGGCTACAAGCGTACTGTCTACTCCCCCAGAAAATGCTACTAGAACTCCTTTTTTATCCTTAAACCAATCTAGGAGTCTCTGATATTTTTCCTCCAAAAACCTCACCATCCAAACTAGACAAATATAACTCTGTTATAAAACTTTCTTTGAAAATTCTACAGCATCTCGCGATTTTATACCGGATTTACATGGTTACATAAAATTTAAGTTATATGGTTCCAGATATTTCTCTTAGACTTTTAAGACTTTCTTCCAGGAGGCCTTTAAGATCTATTTCTGATTCATACTTGGTTACAAGTTCTTCTTTTGCGTGTGTAACTGGTTTTGAAGGTCTAGCCCAGCATCCTTTGATCGGGGCGCAACCAGTAGTAACTTTCATACATGACGCATCATACGTCCCTATTTGTTTAGCTAAAGCTATGCTTTCCTCTTTATCAAAACCTATGAGAGGTCGAAGAACTGGTAGTTCTGAAGCTTTATCAATGACACTGAGATTTTGAAGGGTTTGAGAAGCCACTTGAGCCAGGTTTTCTCCTGTAACTACGGCTTTTGCTCCCAGTTTTTTAGCTAGTTCGTTGGCTACCCTATACATCATTCTTCTACATAGAATACAGGTATATCTTGGGGCTGTTTTTCTAAAGGCTACTAAGTTTTGATTGTGTCTAAATATGTATACGGGCATTTCTTCGCCTACATGCCATTTGCGAAGTATTTTAATTACTTCTATGAAGCGTTTTAGGTCGGATTCGTCTCCGCCTCTCGGGAAATATGCAAATAGAGGTATTATGGAGCAGCCTCTCTTCATCATAAGCCAAGCTGCTACAGGTGAATCTATACCACCTGATATTAAACATACAACCTTACCTGCTGTTCCTAGAGGTAATCCGCCGGAACCTGGAATTTTCTCAGTATATAAATAGCAATCACTATTTCTAACTTCTACAAAAACTGTTTTTTCAGGGTTTGTTAAAGAAACTTTTAAACCTGTTTTTTCTTTTATTATAGATCCAAGCTTTCTTTCAAGATCCAAGCTAGTAAATGAATGTTTCCCAGTTCTTCTAACCCTAACAGCAAAACTCTTCGCATCTCCTAAGATTTCCTCGGCACTTTCAGATATGAATTTTTCAAGCTCATTTAAGGTAACGTACTTGTAGGGGCTCATGTAAACTATGCCGAAAATCCTCTTTAAAACATTTATAGCTTTATCTATTTCAGTTGTTTCTACAAATATTCTAGACCACTTATGGCTTATTTTCGCCCTTATACCCTCTTCTTTTAAACCACATCTTATGTTAGAAATAAGTTTTTGTGTAAATATCCTTCTAACAGGTGTTGATTTTAATGCAATTTCTCCGTAAGCGACTAACACGCCGTCTATAATCAAGATAAAATCCTCCGACGTAGCATAAAAACCTTTTAGACTTACCTTATTTATGTTCACATTTTAATGGCTTGGTCAAGGGTGAGAATCTTTAGTTTGTTTTTCTTTGCATAATTAATTACCCTTTTCTTAAGTAAATGTTCATCTTCCGTGATTAAGTCGACTTTCTTATGTAGTGCTGTAGCTAAAATTACTGCGTCTGAAGCGTAGAGGTTTAACTTATAGATGATTTCAGATGCTAACTTTCGAACACTTGAGATATTAACGATTTCTACAAATCCTCCGGCTTCAAGCCCCATTAAAAATGTCTCTGCATCCTTTATTTTTTCTTCGGGATACCTTATTTTTGTGAGTGCTCTGATTACTTCTAACAGTACCCATTCACTGCATATTAAGGAGACTTTTTCATCTAAAACGTTATCCTTTAATTTTAAAGCAAACTTTTCTTTAGCTTCCCCCTTTTTAAACCATTTAACAATAACAGATGCGTCTGTGCATATTTTCAATCACTCTTCCTCCTCGTGCATTTTAATAACTACATCGGTTGGCGAAGGATACTTCTCCGTTCCCTGCCTTATATTGTCAAGTTTCTTTCTTAAAAACTGTTTAAGACAATCTTTTATAAGTCGATTTAAAGCAACAAGAAAAGCTTCAGTTCTATTTTTGAAGAATCCCTGTCTAACAAGCATATCAACCTTTTCAATCAAATCTTTTTCGATCCGTAAATTTACTTGCACTTTTTCCATATTAATCCCCTTGAAAGTATAGATGAAAATGAATATATTAATCTGTCTATACAACAACAAATATACAAGAATCAAAACAAGAACAACAATAGCATCTTATGTTAGAAGTAAACTTTGACAAACATCTCCCTAGCAGGTGGAGATTTTAAAGCTATTTCACCATAAGCCACTAATAGACCATTCCATAATCAAATTAGCATTTCCTCCACTTAATTCTTAATTTTAAACTTAATATCATTTCAACTAGTTTAGATTTTGGTGATTTTTCGAGATTGTAGATTTTTACTTTATTTTTCTTTGCATATTCAATAGCGCTTCTTTTAAGTAGAAGCTGACCTTCAGTAATTAAATGCACCTTCTTACATATTGCTGTAGCCAAACTCACAGCATCTAAAGCATAAAGATTCAATTTACGTCTTCTATTTTCTCTTCGGAGTACCCTGCCTTTGTAAGAGCCCTAATCACCTCTAATAAGACCCATTCGATGTAAATTACAGATATCTTCTCATCTAAGATGTCATCTTTCAACTTTAAGGTAAATTTTCCTTTTCTAAACCATTTAACAATAACAGTAGCATCTGTACAAACGATCAGTTAGTCTTTCTCCTTATGTAGCTTAACAACTATATTAGTCGGTGAGGAACAGTTGCTTGTCCCCTGCCTCACCTTTTCAAGTTTTTCTCTTAAAAAGTCTCTAAGACTTTCCCTTATAAATTAGAGTTTCTTGTTCCCTTTAGAATAAATTTATAAGCGATAAAAACCATTTTATACTTAAAATATTTTGAGAGTTAACTTTCGGGCAAAATGTAATTTGCTTGGTGTCTGAAATTGTTAAGGGAAAACAGTAAAAAACTTCGATTATGCAATTGTTTTTCCGACGAAACCAGAAATTGTAGGTGGCCTAATAATCAATTAAGACTTCAAAAAATAAGAATAGCTATTTTGACCTTCTTTCTGTTTTATTCAAAGTTACTTCTCCTTACTCGTGGAAAATACATTTTCCTTTTCCCATTGGTATCTGTTTTAACCATGATTTTGTTGGTTTGCTGGCTTGTTCCTACATTTTACGATTATCAAAGAAGAGGGAAAATGAAAACAGCGTACCTATACGTTCTATATTTCCTAATAATTTCCATTCCATTTACATTCCTATACTTGTTTACTCATCGATAGCTTTACACTCGATATCGTGAGGTGTTAGTTATGGGCAAAGAGGAAGAAATTGCTGGAGGATTTTTAGGTTATCCTATATCTCGACTAGGCTACCCGGTTGTTCTTCTTAGACTACATTTTGGTTTAATAATTGTTTTACCTTTCTTCACTTTTCTCGCCGTTATGGCCCACATCAATTTTGGTTGGTTTAACTTTACCAGACAACTTTACCTAATTTCAGGACTGTTCATAGGCATTGCTGGCGGGATTTCCGAGGCTTTCCTTGTGATAAGGAAACTTAAAGAGGAGGTTGAAGTTGTTGCTTGGTTTCTGATACCTTTAAGTTTTATTTTCTGGCTCCTGCCAACAGCCTTTATCTACTTATATTTTGGATCAAAAGAGTTTCTTCCATTTTGTGCATACTTTTTGCTTCCCTCTTTCGCTGTGGCCTTGGTTACAAACGGTTTTGTGTTCTACAAATTTGAGAAAAGGGAGAAGGTTAGAGTTTTCACATTTTTCTTATCTAGGTATGTTCCTTACCCAAAGTATTGGATGGAGTTTCCTGAAACCTTGGAGATCAAGTTTTACGGATTTCTTAATGCGGTAGCCGAGAAAGATTTTTCTTGGATGCTTTATTACGGCAGGTATGCAGATCAGCTGAAAATTCTTATTGAAGAATTTTCTAAAAGAAGCGATGAGTTTGGAAAAGAAATTCTTGGTGTTAAAGAGCTATTAAAACGGTTTTTAGATGAAATTATAAGTTTCAATCAGGATCAACGTAGGGTATCTTTGATTTTTGTAGGGAGTTGTTTTGTCTGGATAGCCTTTTTGTTTTATGTTGCAGCTAACAACTGGTTTGGTGTACTTCAAAAATATGGTAGTTATGCAATTTTCATATTTTATTTACCTCTTTTCTTAATCTTTGCATATCCAGCTATGAAAAGAAAGACTCTCATGAAAAACTATTATAAAACTATTAAAGCAATATTTGGAGAAATTGACCCTAAAGTTCAAAGCAAAATTAAAAACATTTTAAAATCAATTACTAAAGAGAAATATAGTTAAAAGAACGAAGAAGATTTGCAGTATTATCAAAATAGGATTTAGAAATTAGTTGATTTTCTTCTCTAACGGCTTTTCATGTCCTTTGTTCTCTAATTAGGTTTATAATGTTGATTGCGATTTCTTCGGCGTTTTTGAGGTTTTCCATATTTATGTTTTTTATGTTATCTGTGTACCAGTGGTAATCGACAGGCATTCCCTTTTCGCCGAATGCCATGATGCTTTATAGCCTTAAGTTTGTCTCGCATTAGTATTGTTGCGTCCGTAGGTAGTAGTCTATATTTAAATGAGGGAACACCAAGTTTTTCGCCCACTTTTCTAGCTGCTTCCAACAGCTTTCCTTCTTTGCAGCAGAAAATTTTAATTAAACCTTCGTAAGTGGTATACACGAGATTTCCTTTCCCAGGATTGTCAAAATTTATCGTGTAAGCTCTAGTTAAGATGTTTTTGTATTGTTTTTCAAAGTTTATCATGCCTAGCATTCCAACTTCCTCAGAACCTATAGCAACAAAATATATCTCTACATTTTCAGGTTTCTCCTTTGGTATCCTTTCCGCTAAAGATAGGAGAACAGTTGTCCCAGAGCCGTTATCGTTTGCCCCCCTGGGACATAGGTGTGTTTAAGTTCTCTCTCAAAAAGTTAAGTAGCGTTACTATTAACGGTATTGAGATAACTAGGGCAATAAGATATAAGAGCAGATTAAAATTGATGAGCCTAAATGTGATGGTTGCGGTCTATGTATTCCTGCTTGTCCAGAGGGGCCCTTCAAATAATAGATGGGAAAGCAAGGCTTGTGGATGAGAGATATTGTGATGGTTGGGTGCATGTATCGGAGAATGTCCTAAGGGTGCGATAACAATTGAGGAGAGATAACACTTTAATAGTCGATCTTTGCGAACATCCTTTAGAGAATTTAAGGAAGAAATGGAGGAAATTGAGGAAGTAGAGTTTTTCGGCTATGAACTTGAACAGAAATGTCCGAGTTGCGGTACTTTGGTACGTAGAGAAGCTAAACCTTCCTGCGTTACTTGGTGCAATTATGCGGACAAATGTATAGATGACCTTAAAGCAAAAGGATTAATTTCAAAGGAAACTGCTGCAGAACTTAGAAAAATTGCTAAAAAACCTAGCCTTATACGATGAACCGATTGAAAAATTACCTTTAACCAATTAATAATGAACTCTTCAAATTGATTGAAACTTGCATCAAAGATACAGGGTTGAACTTAAATCTACTTCAGTATTTTTCCGGTTTCAATGTACCATAAGTATAGATCTAATTCAGCTAAATTTAATTTCAACTTTTTTCCAATTTCTTTCAGTAGATTTTCAATTTCAAGATACTTCCTTCTAGTTAGTGTTTTTGGTTTTTCAATTAGCTTGTGTTTTGCTAATATATCAATTATGTGGAAGTCTATGATGGCAAAATCAGTGAAACCTATATTTCTAAGGAAGTGGCTTGCTTCTTTGTATCCAATCCCCTTTATGTTCTTAACTAGCCATTCTCTCAACTTGCCTCCGTCATCAAAAGAATTAATGATATCTTTTAGCGAATTCTTATATTTTCTTGCCTCTACAATGTATTTTGCTCTAGTATTAGGATATCTATGACCAAGCTCCCTCAATTTTCTCGCTAATTGATGCTCTGGAAGAGTTAAAAACCCGTCATCTATTTCTTCCTGGATTTTTATGCTTTTTTCAGCGTTAAAATTTGCAGTTAAAATACAGAAACAGAGTTCTTTAAATAGTTCATTGCTTGTTTTTTTACCCTTTTCTTTAAACTCTTTAATGCGAGCATCCACTAAGCTTTTTATTTCACTCTTTTTCAATTTTTCAAGAGACTTTAATAATTCCTCAACTTTACACCCTTCCATCAGAATTTCCCCAGTAGTTAAGGTGATTTTACTGTAAATTTGACAGCAGCCCCCTCAATTTTTTTTCTAATACTTCTACAATCTCGGTTTTTAGTCCAAAGTCCTCCAATAAAATTTTAAAATCATCAAAATAGTCATAGAACCCGCAAGTACGGCAAAAAGAACCTATAAATTCTATTTTAAAAACTTTTCGTCTAATGAAATCAAATTCGCCGTGGCTTCAGGAGACCTATATTTATTATATTCTTCGATTGCTTTTTCAATTATTTTTCTTAACTGCTGTTCTTCCATAGGAATTAGCCCCACAATTAGCTTGTAAACCTAAAATTGTAGTTGTTACGAAATAAAGTAAGGGGAGATAATAAATTATTATAGTTTTTTGTAGCAGAACCACCAGTCGAAGCATTCGTATTGTTTAACTCTTTCTTTTGCTGTTTGTTCATCGGTTGCAGGTGGTATTATTACTTTGTCGCCTATTAGTTCGTTGTTCGGCCAGTTTGCCGGCATAGCAACGCCGTTTTTATCTGATATCTGCAGTGCTTTTACCATTCTTAGTATTTCATCCATGTTTCTTCCAAGTTCCTGGGGATAGTAAAGTATTGCTCTAATAATGCCATTTGGATCAATAATGAAAACTGCTCGGACAGTGTTGGTTCCTTTTCTTGGATGAATCATTCCGAAAAGGCAGGCAACTTTACCCATGTCGTCTGCAATTATTGGAAACTCTATTTCAACATTTAGCTTTTCTTTAATCCATTCAACCCACTTTATATGGCTAAACACTTGATTGATGCTAAGCCCAATTAATTCACAGTTAAGTTTTTTGAATTCCTCATATCTTTTTTGAAATGCCACGAACTCTGTTGTACAAACTGGAGTAAAGTCTGCTGGATGAGAAAACAGTACAACCCATTTGCCTTTATAGTCGTCTGGAAACTTTATTTTTCCTTTTGTTGTTTGCGCTTCAAAGCTTGGTGCTTTTTCATCTATTAACGGAAGTTTGGTAGTTGTAATCTCCACTTTTCTACCTGCATAATAGTTTGGTTCGGTAAACATGTAATATAGTTTGAATATATGAATATTATTGTACGATATTCGAACCATCGGATATTCAATACTGCAATTAAGGTAATAAGTATATTTTGTCAATTTAATAATCTGTCTCTTATACACATCTCCGA
>JAEOSG010000113.1 GCA_016840485.1 Candidatus Baldrarchaeota archaeon | reverse complement strand
TTTTACGCTAGTTGTTTCTTCAACTTCTTGTATTACTTGTTTAAAGGGGTCTTCGCCGTAGGGTAAAACGTTTACATAAGGTACTGCAGAGTTTTCGTACATTTCTTTGAGGGGTAGCTCTGAAAATATGTGAGTTGGAACGTTAATTTTTGTTTTTAAAGCCCTTTCAATTTCATCTATATTTGTTCCTTCGTTTCTAACGATTGTAGAATTAATCTTCAATGGTTTTAACGTTCTTTCAAAATATTTTCTCCCGTCGAAGCTTGTGAAGCCAATCAAGTTGAAACTGTTCTCACGTCGATTGTCTGTGTTGTTCATAATTTTTGTTAGTGATTTTAGAGCTTCTCCTGCACCCTCAACTTCGTATTTTGTGTTGAATCCAGCTTTAATAGAAATAAACTTCACATGAGGGTATTCGTAAGCAAGTTGTTCAAGAAGTGGTTCCACGTTATCGTTTATTGTAAGGGGGCCGCAACCTAGGATTACAGCTAGTAGCTTTGGTTCCCTTTTTGTTATAATGTCTCTTAAAGCATGTTCGATTTTCGTTAAACCGCCGAAGATGGAATCTTCTTCGCAAAATGTTGTTCCCGGTGTGTAAAGTGGTTTTCCAAGCATTGCCACAGATATATGACATCTAAGGTTTAATGTACAGTCTTTTGCAGCATGTAAATATGGTATTGCATTTCTGACCTTTGTAATAGTATATGCAGCGTAAAAACTTGGGCAAAGACCTTCTGAATGAGGTTCAAAATATTCCCTCAAACTTCAACTCCTCCTGATTTCGCTAAAATTTTCTTAACCTTATTTCTAACTCTACTAGGGGCTTCATTAAGGACTTCTAAGGCAGCTTGAAGCACGATTTTCTTATCTATGACCTTTGATTCTTTCTTCGCTATTTCAATGGATTTCTTTGCAACCTTTCTTTTCACAAAAGCTCTAACAAGCGGAGGTATAGATGAACAAATGTCGTCAAGAAATACTTTAGCTTCAGGAACCCATATGACCCGCTCATCACCGTTAATCACGCTTAGTACCTTTGGTAGAAATACCGGTGGAACAACGATCCTTAAAAGCTCAACAAAGTCTTCTTTCCTTTCTATTTCCTCTATCCTTTCCTCTAAGATTTTCCTAACATTGTTTCTTACAAGGCCCTCAGGTAAGACCGATAAAGCATCTTCAATAAGTTTTTCTTTTTCTTCCATCCCCAATCCCCTTTAAATGGCGGTTGTAGATATATAGGCGAATTTAATGATTTTTTCGTGTTCTAATGGAGTTGGAACAATGGTTTCCCCGTTTTTAATGATGTTTTTAGCGAGTTTTTCGAATATTTTTGCTGCTCTGGAATTGGGGGAAACTTCAAAAACTGTTTTTCCAAGTTTATCTGCTTCAAGGATTTCTCGCATTCTCGGAATGAAACCAGTTACCTTTGTTCCCACGTAGTTGGCGAAGCTTTCAATTGTTTCCTCTTCGTTTGGAACGTTTCTTAGATTTCCTATTATGCCTCCAAGTCTTGCACCAAAAATATTGAATCTTTTTAAGGCAAAGCAAAGGTTGTTTGCAGCGTAGAGAGACATGAACTCTCCAGATGTAACTATGTAAACCTCTCTGGCATATCCGCGTTGAATAGGTTGAGCAAAGCCTCCACAAACAACGTCGCCAAGAATATCGTAAATCACAACATCTAAGTTAAGTTTTTCAAAGGCTTTCTTTGCTCTTAGAAACTCTAGAGCTGTTATTACAGCTCTCCCTCCACATCCAACTCCAGGCTCAGGTCCACCGCTTTCAGCGCAAAGGACGCCTCCATAGCCTTGAAAAACGACGTCTTTCAATCTTACTTTTTCATGGTTCATGTTTGCTTCTCTTAGCTTTTCTAGGATTGTTGGTATCATTTTCCCATTCATTAATAGTCTTGTGCTATCTCTTTTTGGGTCGCATCCAACTTGTAGGACTTTGTAACCCATTTTGCTTAATGCTACGCTAATATGGCATGCTATGGTTGATTTCCCTATTCCACCTTTTCCGTAAAGGGCTATTTGCCTTACATTGCTTGGAAAACTAATTTTTACGCCTTTACATGTGTTAATTTTACATGCCATTTGTTCCACCTCTCCTTTGTTGATCCTGACTTTGTTTCCATTCTAGGTATTCTTTGAGTGCTGTCTCCCCCCTCTGAGTGATTTCGTAGCCTACTGTCCAGTATTTGCCCTTTGGAACCTCAACTCTTCTAACATAGTTTTGGTCTTCTAAAAAATCTAGGAGAAGATAGCATTTGCCGCTATCTATTCTCAAGATGTTTGCAAGGGCAAAACGGGTTAGTCCTCTATACTCTTTTATTATGTTCAAAATTTCTGCGGCAAGGCTTGCCTCACTGCCAAAATGTAAAAGAAGTTTTGGTTTTTGGCGATCTTTACTCACAAATATTTCCTCTGTGAGATTAGGAAGCGTTATATGGGGTTCTTCGTTTATGTAGGGTAAATATAGGTTGTTGTAGTTGATTTTTATGGTAAATGGATATGCGTAGTCTTCTCTTAGAAATATTGCTTCACCAAATTCTAAATGAGTTAGATAGGTTATTTGATATAATCTATGTCTTCTTTTCTGAGAATGAATGCCCGGTGCATGTTCCTGTAATCCTAGTAGATTTGCAGCTATCTTTCTCTCATCGACAGTTGTTAATCTGTGTACTATTCTGTTTTTGGGGAATCTTAGGGCACTTGGTGATGTTTCAATTATTCTGCCGGTGGATAAGACAATGTAGGCTTCTTTTTGCGCAATTTCTCTTAACCATTCGATTAATATGTCTTTTTCTAATGTTCTATGTTTTGCTCTGAAATCTACATGGAATATGTCTTCGCAGTCATCCAGTAGAATTAAGGTTTGGTTTAAGGTTTTTGATGCTATAATTTTCGCTAATATTAACGTTTTAATGAATATTGTTGCCAAGGGGAATCTTGTTGGTATTTCTATTATTGATGGTTGAGTGAGGATTTCGCTGAATTTCAAGTTTTGCTGAGATCCCAGCATTGAAGCTACTTCACCGGTTGTAAAAAGCTGCAATATGTGATTTAGGGTTTCTAAAACTTTCTTTCCATAAACTCTTGTTTCTGGTATCTGTGAAATTACTTCTTGTAATTCAAATAGTGAAGGATTTGGATTTTCATATACTTGTTGAAGAGCTTGCTCAAGAACGATCCAAATTTCATCAGATAACTCTAAAATTTGAGTAAAAACAGTTATCAAAAGAGGTTGATATTCTGGAGGGTTAAAGTCTTCAGGATCCAAGGGATTAAGAATGAGGTTTCTGCCTAGAGTATAGATTTTTGTTTGAGGCACCCAGTTTGAAATAACACGGTACTTCGGGTTCCTAGTAATTATAAGAAATCTTAATCCTATTTTTGCGGCTTCTAATAGTATTCGGAGACTTGTTAATATTCTTTCTTCATCTGTTCCTCCTAAGATTGCAATACCTTGCTTTAGATTTTCCTTTCTGAAACCAATAGGTATTCTTTCGGTAAAAGTTTCGGTCTCTATTGTTGAACCTATTATGATGTCGGAGTTTAAATGAGAAGGTGTAATGAACTCTGCCGGTGGCTTCGCTTTCAAAGATTTTACAGCGAAAGTTGATATTTGTAGAAATCTAGCTGCTTCTAAGCCTGTTAGATATATTCTTCTCCTGTTAATACGCATTTAATTGCCTCCTCCAACTCTAATCCTCTTAGAATCTCAAGTTTGCAGTGAGGAAAAACGCTTGTGAAAACGGCTTCAATTTTCTTGATGTTCGATTTCACGTTTTCAGCTAGTTGTTCGGCTACTTTACTTGCTCTAAACACTCCTAAAGCTTTAGACCTTGTAATTAAGAGTATCTTGGCTTTCCATACCCCTCCAAGCCTCAAAATAAAGTTTCTAAGCTCACTTTTCTCCATTTTCCTCATAGCATTTCTTGCTTCACGGGAAATCTCCACCATATGTGGTATTTTCTCTTCTTCTACTGGTTCGTGTTGATAAAGGTAGATGATGGGGATTTTTTCAGCGTATATTGATCGAATGAATCCTTCAAAGTTTCCTCTGACGCCAATTGGGACTTGAACAACTTCTAGGCCAGCGTAGGCGATGAGATTTAACCCTGATTTAACAAATAAAACATCTTCAACATTTTTGTAAAAATAGAAGCTTAAATCTTTGAGGGGATTAACTTCTACAAATTCTTCTCCAACACTTCTCTTCGATAAAATTGTTTTAAATGGTTTTCTAAATTTACTTGAAGATAATGCTAATATAAGGTAAGTTGGTGCAAGGCTTAGTAAAAAAGATTGATAGAATGGGTAACGTAAAGATAATAGTGTAAGGAAGATTGGGAAGCTGAATATTGTTAAAGTTGTTTTCAACATGGTTTTTAGAGGTATTTCTGGTTTTGGATTCCAAAATCTTTCGTAGAAAAGCTTTTTGACTTCTATTTCCTCTTCTTCTACTTCAACTTTTTCGTCACTCATATTTTTCACCTGTAAAAATTCTTATAACTAGTGAAATTATGAAGGAGAGGAGGAAAAGCTTCAGTGTTGATTCTAAAATTAAGTTTTGAAGATTTAGATTCTGAATTATGAAGTAGAGCAGCGGTATGAGAATTAAATACCAAAAAGACTTTTTTTCTTCTTTGTTTAAGCGATACCCTTCGTAGAGGAACCATGTAAAATTGTTTTCTTGTCTTTCTCTTGTTCTCTGCCGATTTTTCTTTGTTAGAAATTTATATAACACATACAATACGGGCAATGGGGCTGAGATAGTCAGAATAGGTCGAAAATTGTTGATTGATTTGAGTAGCATCATTATGATTTGATCGAGCATTTTAGGGCCTCCATTTCGATTTTTCCAGCCAAATTGGCAATTTTAAGAGGAGAACTAGAAAAAACAATAATTTTTAGTTCTTCACTTTCATTTTCAAAGATTACGATAGAATCGTTAGAATAGAATTTGCTACCATATTGTGTAAATCTCATATCCAACAAAAGTCGACCTAAGCGCTCTAGTAAACTGTCTTCAAGCTCTTCTATTTTTATTGTCCAGTTGTATTTTCTTCTTTCCTTTCTTTTTCGCTCCTTTTCCAAAACCTTTCTTGGAATTTTTACTTTTGACCAATTAAGCGATAATACAAGCCATTCAAATGCCAAAATTGCAATCAGCACCGCTAGGATTTCAAAGAGTGGTGTTGAGTTTAGCACTTATACTCACCCCTAACTTTCTAGTTAGATCTTTAGCCTTCTCAGAAACGTCCTTGTACCCTTCTAGTTTAGCTATGGTTGCGATTGCGTGGAGAATCCAGCCTGAAAGGTCTAGAAGGGATTCAAAATCTCCGGGTGAAATGTTAAATCTTTCAGGAACCTCTTCCAGACGTATCCTATTTTCATAAACTTCTAAAATTGCAACCTGAAACTGTGGAGGAACAGATCTGCCTTCTAAGGCGAGAACTTTACCGAACATTTCACAGAAATCTTTCATATCATTTATTCCAATCTTCAGGCTTTCTCTAATAATTATGGCTGTTTTCGGCCTTAAATAGAGTTTTACAACCATGTTTCCGAAATTTGTTGTTTCATAAACATTTTTCTCCGTGGTTCTAATTTTTCTGACTAGTCTATTAGATAAAAGAAAGTCTAGGACATATTTTCTTTCTAAACTTTGTGAAATAACTCCTTTAAAGTCCGGCAGGTAATTGTCGACGTAAAGAGCGAGTTTTGTGAGATGTCTACATAAGGAAGTTCTTAGAGATGAGAAAATTATGCAATTGCAGTGAGGCCCGTTAGGGGAGAAGGAACACATGTTGCTTCTAACTTTTGCTTCTAACCTGTCTGCATCGGACTTCAAAATCTTGACTTCGCTGTCCTGGATTTTTAAAGCTGCCTCAAACTCTGCTGTTTTCGAGTTTGCTTTAACAATTTCATATATGCTTTCTCCAGGTATTAACAGGAGTTCTCTAATACTTTCCCTGCAGTTTTCTCCACGTTGAAAACACCAGAAGGATCCTCTAAAGAATTCAACTATTTCTTCTTCTGATACACCTGGATTCTCATATATGAAAACTAGTAAAGCTTCATCAAGCCCACTTTCTGCAAGTTTACTTGTAACTGGTTCAAATTTAGGTATGTATTTTCCATTTTCTATGTTGAAAATTTTGCTTTGAAACAGTTTTTTCTCGTTTTTGTTGTGAACCAGTATAATGCTGTAACCTCTTTCACCGTAGGTTGGTCTTCCCGCTCTGCCAAGAATTTGAAAAACTCTGTTTATGTTTATTTCGTTGATTTCAATGTCTTCGTAGTCTGTTTTAGCTACCAAGAGATCCCTAAGAATGACCAGATGTGCTGGAAAGTTTATTCCTGTTGACAATGTGGTTGTGCAAACTAAAACTTTGATTAAACCCTTTTTGAAGGCTTCTTCAACAAAACTACGTGTTAATGTACTTAACCCTGCATGGTGAAAGCCTGTGCCGTTCAAAGCAAGTTTTGCAATTTTATTTGTTAACATTGTTTTCTCGTATTTTAAACTGTTAGAAATCATGTGGTTCAGTTCGCTAATCTCGTTGACGCTGATAAAGGGTCTTGTAATATTGGAAAGTTTTTCTGCTAAGCTTTCAGCATCTCTTCTTCGGGAAACAAAAACCAATGTTTGACAATTTTTCTTCAGAAATGTTGCTACAAGTTTTTTAATAGCTTCATTTTTATCCTCTGCAGTTAAAATGAAAGTGTTTAAAGGTACCGGTCTATTTTTTGACACTATGAGTTTACATTTTAACCATTGAGCTAATTGTTCAGGGTTTCCAATAGTTCCACTTAAAGCAAGCAACTGCAAATTTTCAAAGTTTCTTAAACGCATAATTATGTTTTCTAGCCTTGGACCCCTCTGCTCCTCTCCCAAATTCTGTATTTCATCTATAACAACTATTCTAATGTCTTTTAGGAAAAGTGGGTTTAATCTGAGGAGGGAATCGAATCTTTCATAGGTTAAAACCATTATATCTACTTTTTCAAGGTCTTCAGCATAAGCGTAAAAGTCTCCGGTCGATATACCAATTTTTATTCCTAAATTTTTATATCTTCTTTTAAAATCTCCATATTTTTCATAAGCAATAGCTTTTAGAGGAACCAAGAAAACTGCTTTACCCCTGTTTTTTAGAACTGTATTAACGCAGGCAAGTTCACCGATCAATGTTTTTCCTGAAGCTGAAGGAGAAGCCAGTAGAAGACTTTCTCCTTTAAAAACACCTGCTTTAATTGCAAGCCTTTGAATATCTGAAAACTGTCTTATTCCTTCTTTCTCCAAGATTTCTAACAGTTTTTCATCTAAACCTAATTCTTCAACCATTTCTAACTGCAACTCTCAACTCCTCCTCATCAATCCATGGAAAAAGCCTTAAAATGTCGATTAAACTATATTCCAACGAGTTTTCTGACGGTCTACGTAAAATTACATCTCTAATGCTTACTTCAACTGTTTTTAACCCTAGAAACGATGTAATTAATTGTGTGCTTTCTTTTAAAGTAACCAAATAAATCGTAACGTTCCATTTATCGTTTAGCATAGCAAAAATTTCCTTGTTTCCAATTAAGGGAAGCATTCGCAGGGGAATAAAAGATAAGTTTTTCCTGCTGCTCTCTGCAGGAGATAGTATTATTGATAGATAGAAGTTTTGGGCAAAATTGCTAAAATTAGCTTTAAGAAGAGGAAAACCTTGCAAACTGACTGCGATATGGTTTTTATCCAGATTTTTGTTCGGCTTTTTAATTGTCCAGTTAAGTATAGGCGAAAATACTGTTTCTTCGATGCTAATTTCGTCCAGTAAAACTTGGTTTTCAATGTTGAGAAGGTTCAAGTAGTTTGAAAGATTTTCTGCCTGTATTTTAACTTTCTTAACAATTTCTTCGAAATTTTTGCCCATACACCAGATTAAGATGAAAAGTTTCGTTTTGCTTCTATGTTTGCGAAATTCTATGCTAACGTTTATTTTTGATGTTTTAAGAACATTTAGAAGATGTGTTGCACTGTTTTTATTGAATCTTTCCAAGTTAAGTATTTCAATTGCGCAAATAGCTTTAAGCAAATTTTTATCGTCTTTGAAGACCGCAGTTCCATTATAAATTGCAGCGACCTCTGGAACACCATCTAAAATCTTTTTCAATCTTTTCTTGCTTTTTATGATTAGAAAAGATGCGGCTAAAAACGCTAAGATAAAAGGTGTTATTTTAAGATCTGAGAGGAGAACGATGAAGGATATGTGAATAATTGAGGTGTAAAATGTTGCATGCACAAGACTTTCTTTCTGTGTTAAGAACTTTAAGAGAAACATTAGAGATGCATAGAAAATTGAGAGAGGAATTAAATAATCGTAGATTCCTCTTAATGTCAAATTTGTAA
>JAEOSG010000326.1 GCA_016840485.1 Candidatus Baldrarchaeota archaeon | reverse complement strand
GGCATAAGACTTACCTGATTGACTCAGATGAATCCAACGTTCTGCTTCCTAAAATGCTAGGCGTAGCTTCTCCAAAACCATTAGTCGAGTATCTTGGCGGAAGGAAGAGCATTTTTGAGAAGGGAGAAGTTAACATCGTGAATGCTCTAGCCAAGGCAGGCAAAGGAATAAGGCTTAACAAACTGCCCGGAGACTATGTTTCGGCTTCCCCTGAAGGAATCAAACTGATAACTATTGGTAAGGTTAGAAACTTCGGCGAAGGCTGTGCTTGTCCGCTGAATTATTTGACAAGAACCTTGCTGAAGAATTTGGTATTAAATGAGAATGAAGTTGTTTTGGTTGATACCGATGCTGGAATAGAACATGTTGGGAGGGGAGTTGAAGAAGGCTGCGACGCTATAATGGCTATCGTAGACCCAACCGCCGAAGCTTTAACGCTAGCTAAAATTCTCAAAGAAACATTCGAAAAACTTCACAAAAATTTCTGGCTAGTACTGAATAAAGCGACGCCAAAAGTAGCAGATTCCATAGAAAAGAAAGCAAAAGAAATGGGGCTAAAAATAGATGGAAAAATAAGATTTGACGAAAACATTTTCCTTTCCTGCCTAGAAGGAAAAGAATTAAACGCCAGCGAAGCCATGCTTGACGTAGAGGAATTATTAAGGAGCCTAAACATAATTTAACTTGGTAATCCTAAAGTGAGCATGTGATGAGGCTTTCGCAAAATAAGCTTGTTTCCATAATGAAGTCCCTCTTTAACGAGGACGAAGAAATAAGTAAGATGATAGTTGAACTTTTACTTACTGAAAAGCGGCAAATAGATTTTAATGAAATTTTATCGGCAGCCAAAAGAATAGAAAAAGAAGAAAAAGCCGAAAGCTTAGCTGTAGAGGCAAGTCTGGCTATGGAATATTGGAAGCTCATGCTTCCGGCGAGAACAAAGCATCAAGGCAGTATTCAATGGAGTAATAGGTTAAACAGACCTAAACCAGGAGAAAAATACGAGGTCCCCCCATGCATAGCATTCGCGTTTAAACGTTTAATGTCTGAAGGCATATGGAACTGGAAACTAGCCGTCAAGGATTATCTAGACGAAATAAAGGAGCCAAACCAGCAAGTTACAATTGATATAGTAGAGGATTTAGTTAAAAATGCTTACTTGAAGCGATTTGTAAGTAAGGCACTTCTTGAAAATATGTGTAAGCAGCATAATTATCCGAAAGATGCTGATGTCCTAATCGCCGAGCTTAAAGCTGGAGGCGTAATAAGCCCCTGCGTTGAATACTCCCTCTTCTCAAGGAAAATTTTTGAAAAATTCATTAAAGACTTCTCTAAAACCGGCCCGTTATACGAATTGAATAGGGCTCTTTTTATTCTCGAATTAAAGGAATAAAAGGCAGAGATCATCATTTATGAATTTATTGAGAAATGTTTTACTGCGTTGGCTGTTCTCTGTAAATATTCTATTGCACAGTTATAGCTTGGAAAGCTTCTAAGCCCGCATTCTGGGCCAGCGTATAAAACTCTTTCTTCGCCAAATAGTTGAATTACGTTTCTAAGCCTTTTTCTCATAGTTTCTGTTTCTTCTAGGAAAATTGTTGGGTCGAGTTTTCCTGAACGTATATTTTTCCATGCTTCGGCAACGTATTTGTTTAAGTCCAATTGAGTTAAGTTTTCAGTTGAATGAGTTTTTGCGTGTATTCTTATAAGTTGATCGAAATCTGTTATGCAGATGCTGGCTTTCAAAAACTTGTCTTTTTCCTCCAGCTTTTTCTTTACAGTTTTATTTCTGTAAAGGTTATCATTGACGTGAGATTCTAAAATTTGAAGATAATTTGTTTCCCAGAAAAGATTGTCCGAGGTGTTGTGAAGATGCATGCATGTTTTGGCATCTTTGACATGTGCAACGTGAAATATTTTATCCCAGGCTTTGAGGAGTTTTTCTCTGCCCGGTGAGCCGTAATCCAGTAGGGGATCGTCTATGAATCCAAATGTTGGTTCATCTAAACTTACAATTTCTGTCTTACAATGCTTATCGCTGAATGTGTTGATTTCAACGATTCTCGCTAAAACTTCAGCTAATTTAAGGAATGTTTCCTCATTTTTGTATAGGAATAAG
>JAEOSG010000325.1 GCA_016840485.1 Candidatus Baldrarchaeota archaeon | reverse complement strand
TCTAAAATTTTTGTACCAGACTTTCCGCCGCCTTTAACGATATCGATTAGAAATGTTGAGTGTGCTTTACGCTTTTTAGGAAATAGTGTTAGGTTTATTGGTCCTATATTATCTGGGGATATGGCTATGGGTAATGTTGATTGTTTTGAGGCTAGGAGAAGGTTGGGTTTGCCTTTGAATAAAAGAATTATATATGTTTCTGCTAATGGGACGCGTTTAGAACGTTTGGTGTTTTTGAGGCTTATTTTTAGGATTTTGAAGCGGGTTAATGAGGCTGATTGGTATTTTGTTGTTTCTTTAGGTTTTCCAAATAGGAATCCTAGGAGGATTTTATTGGGTTCGGGGTTTGAAGTTTGGAATTGGATACCTGATCGAAAAACTATTTTGTCTGCTTGTGATGTTGTGGTTAGTCGTCCTGGCCATAGTACAATTCTCGAGGCTTTATGGTTTAGGAAGCCTCTTGTTTTAATTCCTACGCCAGGACATAGTGAGAAGTTTTGTAATGCTCAAACTGCGGCTGCTTTAGGTGTTGCGAAAATTATTGAACAGAGTGAGTTTAATTATTCTCTTTTCACAAGAACTATTAGAAATATTTTATCCACTAATAGGGATTCATTGATGGACTCAAACATTAGATTAAAGTTTTTTAAGGCAAAACTAAATGGGTTAGAATATTTACTTAAAGAGATTTTTCGCTTAATGGCAAAATGTTGACTTGTGGGTAATGATGTGGTTCTTAATATTTAAGTAACAAGAAAAAACGTATGAATAACCTTCCAAAATTGTTAGTTTTTAAGAGTTTGTAACACAAGTAAGTTTTTAGAAATTCAAGGTTTTAGATTAAGGGAGGAAATTTATTTAGAGGCAATAAGAAGGGCATGGGTAATTGTTAGAGAGATATGATACTGTTATTTTGTTTGTATGGCTATATTTATATGTTGAGATTATGATGTTAAAATGAATAAATTTAATACGGCGGTGTTGTCGATGCCTGTTACGATTACTACTAGGGTTGATGATGAATTGGCTAGGATTATAGATCGTATTGCGAAGGAGGAGAAAATGGATAGGTCAACAGTAATTAGACGGTTTTTGTCAAAGGCTGTGAAGGAATGGTTAATTGAAAAAAGTTTGGAGGAGTATGAGCAGGGTAAATTAACTCTTTGGCAGGCTGCTAGGAGGTGTGGCTTGTCTCTCTGGGAAATGATTAGTGAAGTTAAGAAAAGAGAGGTTCATGTTCCCTATACGTTGGAGGAGTTGAAAGAAGATTTGAAGGGTCTTAAATGAGTGGTGTTGTTTCCAATGCTACACCGCTGATTTATTTGGCTAAAATCGGGAAAATAGACTTGCTTAGAAAAGTTTTTAAAGAGGTTTTTATACCCGAGGAAGTTAAGGTTGAAGCTGTGGACGAGGGGAAAAAGCTGGGGGAGAAAGATGCTTATATTATTGAGAAGGCGATTAATGATGGTTGGCTTAAGGTTTTAACTGTTGTTCCTATTGATGTTCCAGTTAAATTGGAACGGGGTGAAATTGCTGTACTTTCATTGGCGAAGAGTCTGGGGGTTAAAGAAGTTTTAATCGATGAAGTTTCTGCGAGGACTGTTGCAAGATTGTTGGGTTTGATACCGAGGGGGACAATTTTTATTTTGTTAAAGGCTTTGGAAATCAAAGAAATAGATTTTAACGAGTTTTTGAAGTGTTTGGGCGAGTTAGTGAATCAAGGTTTTAGATTAAGGGAGGAAATTTATTTAGAGGCAATAAGAAAAGCGGGAAGAATCGTAAAGGAACCTTGAAGAACCGGTTATAATATTTTAACTGCATGGTACACTTTTAGTTTTCGAAGGATATTATCTGGCTTGATTCACAGCAAGATTGCCCTAGAATTCCTCATCAATTAAATGAGAGCAATGTGACCGTAAAGATGTTCAATCGAGTTTTTGCTGTCACATCTGCTATAACCGCATTTATTAAAACAAGTCTTATAGTTGGTCTGTTACAAGAAGTTCAGCGAGCTTTCTTTGACTTAACGTTTTCCTCAAGTTCCTTAATTAATTTCTCAGTTTTCTCTCTCCCAGAGATATATTAGAAAATTTACTATTAAGTTTTCTAAAGTGTCCTCA
>JAEOSG010000112.1 GCA_016840485.1 Candidatus Baldrarchaeota archaeon | reverse complement strand
TTCATGGTACTTTGCCGTAACTTTAAGTCACAGCTCCATACCGCCAAAAAGAAGTTATTTAATAGTTTTCATTGCGGGAATGGTTCTCATGGGAGAATTACTTGAGAGATCAGCAACCTTCTTAATCGATGCTGCACTCGAAACCATTGGAATAACATTTGTTGCAGCAGAAACTTTCAATTATCTTCGAGGAGCATATAAGGAGATTATAAATCCAACTGATAAAAAATATTTAAAACTATATGCTGCTGGCTTTACTACTATCTTAAGTTCAGGTTTAATGCCAGTATTAGGTGATATAGCTGTAAAGTATCAGCACGCACCCCGTCAAATTTTTGAACCAGGATGGGCCATTCCTTACTCTGTAGGTCTACTTCTCTTACTTTACACAGTTTCTAAAAGACCTTTAGTTTTTACTTTAAGTAAAGCATATCCAACATTATTTGTCCTATTAAATCAAGTGGGCAGTCCATACTTTATACAAGAGTTTCGCTCACCAGAAAACAGCTCAGAGCTTTCAGAAGTGGACATTTTTAATCTTTATAACTCTGCGAAAGAATTAATAAATAGCGGCAAGAAAATGGGAACTGTTGATCAAGGGAGGAGAAAAATTCTCGTAAATGTTCATGAAGGCATAACAGGGATGTTGGTTGTCAACATCGAGACACGTTATCTCAGAGAGATCCTGCAAAAAGCCACTCACCTTTTCTGGGAACGATATCATGAAGTTTTACCGAAGTGGAATGGCAAAATAAGTCAGTTCACTGATTTTAAAAAAGATGTTATGCAAATATTTTCACCCTTTATACCAATTGATAGAACAGTTCAAAAAATAGATTTGAAAGCTAAAGTGCTCGATCCGCTAAACAGAGAAAGTAGAATTCTTGCCCTTTTAACAGATTACACGTCAAACAAAGGGGAATGCCCATACTACTCGGAGGATGTGCCTTCGAAATGTCTCCTAGACCCAACTAGCAGAAGACCGTGGGACTGCGAAGGGAAAGCCTTCGTTAAAGGATTTGTCTGCCAATATATACTAGATCATTTAGAAAAGAAAGCATCTGAACAGACGAGTAATCTTCAAAAGGAAACGTGAAAGTACACATTAAAACCTACAATATTGTAACACCTAAAAACTCAGCCAATCTTCTCAATTCTTCCTCAAAGTTTCCAACGACTATACATAAATGTCTATTCACAGCTCTCTCAACAATCCTTTTAGGAGAAGATCTAATTCGAACAAGAACCTGAGTTCTACAAAACTCTTCTGATACAGGATAACCCTTCTCTATTTTCCCAGTCGTAATAAAAATCTCTCTAAAGTCAGGGGAGAAATTCGCAAGTGTAACTTCTTCATTTTCCTTAAATACTCCGGCGATACTTGCACCGAAATCTGTTTCAAAATGGCTTCTAACGCTACAGTTTGAAACAATGGTGGAGGCAACAGTACAGTGCGCCAACAAAAGTAAATTGTTTTGAAAATCTTCAACATTTCCCATGAATGCAGGCTTTCCAGAAAGTAAATGTAGAATTTTAAGCATAAGCATTGAAGATAAATCTCCCTCACATGCAGCAGTAATGCCCAAGTCCAAGAGATGTGAAATAGCAAGACATGGAGTTATTTTTTCCCTTGTTAAAAACGGAAAGCATCGGAACACGCAAAGATCCGCTCCAATCTTCTTAAGTTCATCTTGCATGGCTGTCAGAATTCGCGATGCTTTAACAATATCCTCTTCAACTACTTCTGTCCGCGGAAAACTACCATACTTTTTAATAAGCTCCTCGTTTTCTTTAGATTTCTCAAACTTTTCTATAAATTCTTCAATATCGACAGGAATTACCTTCATCTTAAGTTTCTCTTCTAAAAAACCCACACCATACGTTTTTTCTGCCCATTCCTTTGACGCACAAAACAGTATAATCCTCTTTTCTTTAAGCTGAGAAACTACTTCAGAAACCAGAGACGTGTACTTAATTTCTTCCAAAGAAGATGAAGATAATCCATGAACAATTTTTACATATTTTTCTTTTCGCTTCAATCTGAATGCGGCGTTAAGAGCAGATGCCAATGAATTTTGTTTTCCATGTGTTAACAAAACCGTATTGGTGTGTTTCGCAATTTCAAGTATTAAATCGGATGTCCCTCCTGTGGCTACAACAACATAAACTAGCGGATATCCCTCAAGTTTCTTTGCTATGTTCCTAATTGCTTCAACTGATGTCAAAATAGGTAAAACCTCTGAATATAAGCCTTTAAGACGATCAACAAATTCGATGTGGACTTTATTTGCCCCTCTTTCTTGGGAACTAGATGAAACTGTAAGAATTGCGGGCTTCACCAATTTTCACCTCGATTTGCAACATAGAAATCTTGTCCTTTCCTCGACATTTTCTTCAGTTAATTGTGTCAAATGTTTTTATATCGGGAAATGAAGCCAGAGCGAGATTAGTTAAATTATTTATGGATCTTCCTCCTTGACTCGAATTTTAGTATCTTTATAACCTTTTTTCTTTAAACAATGCATAAATAAGCCTGTAATCACCAATTCTGACTCGAAAAACATTTTGAAACCTTTAAGTTTCTTAACGTCAAAACGTTCGCTTGGAATAGGATTTGTTCTTAAAACATCTAAAATTTCTATAAGTTTCTTTTTATGACTCTCATGAAGATGTTTAGACGCTTTTAATATTCGTTTGTTAACTAAAACATTATAACTCATCATTCAAAAGTCCTCTTGAACTCATCAAGTGAAATAAAGTTTTCATCTGGCTCATTTAATATTTTTTCTATTTCTTCCCTCTCTTTTTCCTCTATTTCTTCTTCCTTTAGGAGAATGATTTTTATTCTGAGCAATTCTTCGTCAATTTTGTCAATCTTCTTTCTAAGGTCTTTTAATTCACTGTAAATGGATCTTAATAACACTGACCCTTCACTCATGTTTGTATCACCTAGGCCGCTATATAATTAACTTGAAAACTTGTGGGCTTCTATGCATATATTTTTTTCTGCCACGTTTTCATATAAAAGTAGGAAATAAAAACATATTAACCAGTGATTAACAATAGCATGAGCTTGATTGGATTTTTTTGCGAATGTCTGCTACCTTAACTTTTATCATTGTTTTTTGAATGTAATCTGGCAGCAGATGTAAATATTTAGGATCTGAATAGCGTTTGTCCCCGCAAATAAAGATTCCTCTGTCACTTTTTGATCTTATAACTCTTCCAAGGGCTTGGGAAGCTCTCCTAAAAGCGGGAACGACATAGGCGTAATATCTGCCTTTCTCTTCTCCATAAAGCTTAGAATAGTAATCTATGTAAAGTTTTGTCCTCATAGTTACTCTATCAAAGGGGATACCAACGAGAAAAACGCCTTCCAATTCTTTGCCAGGAAAATCTGCGCCTTCAGCGAACCTACCAGTCATAGTCGCACAAAGAACAGCCGCATTACCTATTTTACCAGCAATTTTGAAGTCGTCAAGAATTTTTCTAGCTTCGTCGCCACTCATACCCTGCTTCTCCACAAAAATTTCTCTACCAAGCTTGCGGCAAATATCGGATAAACCGGGAAGAATATCTTCTTGAATCCTATAACTGGCGCAAAAAACAGCAGCATTTGAATTCATACATTCCAAGAAAAGCTTGATTGCCTCCAAATACTTGTCTACCATCTCTTTTTCAAGCTCCTCTCCTCTAGTGGTTAACTCCTCTGGAACCAAAGTTACAATTTTTGAAGGATCAGCAAAAGAAGGCACAATTTTTCCATCATAATTTGTTAGGCCAATAGTTTCGCTAAAAGCCTTTATAGGTTTTAATGTTCCAGAGCAAAAAATGCAAAGTCTAAATCTGTTCCATTTGTCTTTTAGTAGCTCTGCAGCTCTCATATCCCAGATCTCAAAAACAAAGTTACCGTTTTCTCGAAATTTTAGAAAAGCAATTCCGTCGATGTTTAAAGATTCTAGGGCTGCAAGCCAAAAACGGCCCAAATGAAAAAGAGAAGATCTAGGAGCTTTTCCTTCCTTTAATTGCCTAGAGTGAATGAGACTTCCGTATCTAACAAGAAGTCCAAGTTCTTTAACATCTATATCTGAAGATTCGAGAACCATTTTAGGATCAAACACATCATCTTCGCCACTAATTTTCCTACCTTCACTTTCCAATACTTTCATCAAGTCTTTAAGCTTACCCTTTAATATCGTGACTTTTTCAGATTTAAAACTATTAAGCTCACCTATTGCTCTTTTAACGGAGCCAATAGTTATTCTATCAGAGTTAATTGATGAGGCAGCATATTGAAGATTATGGGCTTCATCCACTACGAGGAAAGAATTTCTAAACGGCACCAACCTATTTATGGTCCAGCCAAGGTCACTAATAATATAATTGTAACTGAGAGAAACAACCTTAGCATATCTTAAAAGCTCCATTTGCAAAAAATAAGGACACATGTCCGTCTCCTTAGCAAACTCATATATTTCGGAGAAAAGAAGAGGCTGTTTCAGCAAAGAATTTACAAGATAAACATTTTGATAGTATGGACATTCCTTTCTCTTCTTTCTACAAAGAACTGAAACACCAGTATAATCTTGAATCTTAAGCTCCCTAGCAAGTAAACACATGTCTCTTTTACCTCTAAAAGATAAACCAAAAACCCTAATTTTCTTTCTCTCAACAATTTCCTTTAACTCCTCAATAGGTCTATCAGTTTCATTCCCAGTCCTAACAGCCCAAATAATACGTCGACCTCCTCCTACAACATATGGCAAAAGAGCAGCAAGAATAACAGGTGTCTTACCAAAACCAGTAGCAGCATGAATACAAACATTAACCTTTTCCCTAACCCCTTTTTCGATAAATTCAATAACTTCACGCTGATGTTCACGCAAAGAGTAAGGAAAATATCTAAGAGCCACCATGATAAACACCAACATCAACATAAATAAAAGGCTATGTAGATCTTCTAAATTTTCTCACAGGGTTAACCAAAGCTAAAATAAGTAAATCTAAACTTTATTGGTAGAAGTTCTCTGTTGATTAAAAATAAAATCACATTAATAAAAAATAGGGAAGATTTAGGGAAGCTCTATTTCCTTTTCTTTATCAATGCTAGGGCGACAACCGTTACTATGATGGCAATCGCTATGAATATTAATAGTCTTCCACGTGTCGGCGGTGAAACTTCCTCTCCTCCTGCTACTGCCTTTGAAGTATAAACTATTATCTCTGGGTCATTATCTATGCTGTAACCATCCCACTTGGGGAACGAAGTAGTTACTATGTAGGTTTGTCTGTCCACTAACCACTGGGATACACTGTCACCTGTTTCAGACTCATACATTGCTTTAAACGCTGAAAATGGTTCAGTTGCAGAGTACGCTGTGTAAGTTTTGTTATCTTTACCCCAGATGTAAGTTGTTTTTCCAAATTTCATGTCAGCTACGCTGGCGTTTTGGACACTATATGAGAATTTATCTCCCACCGTTGCATTGTCAGAGTCAACTGCAGTTCCTCCTAACGTAAACATCGAGTGAGTCACGTTTGTCAGCTTTGTGAAGTATGCTATGGCAAGCGATTTACCCTCTAGTTCAGCTGTGGTGTTAAAGTCTAACAATTCCCAGTTTCCAATGTACTGATCAATTTTCATCGATGCATGATTGTTTAATTCCTCTGCACCTGTTTCTTCCACTGAAAAGTGCACTATAAGAGACATTCTATCTATGGTTGCTTTAGAAACGGCGTAGTCAAAGTCCGTAGGAATAACACCAATTTCGCCTGTTGAAGACAGATAGTATCTCCATATGCTTCTAAGCCCCCTGCTAACTCTTGTCGGATAAAGTATACCACTTACATTCTCTAATATAACTCCGAAACTAACCGTCTCATTATCAGGCACAGTTACTTTTCCACTTGTGTTCGCCGAGTTGAAAGGCCGCTTAAACACAACATTATCAACATTGTTTATCAAGAAGATATGTGAAACCTCGTAGGCCATTGGAATACCATTAGTAACGTTAAATGTTGCTGCACCATTTCCATCAAAGTCATCATAAAGTAGGAGACCTGCATAGGAGGTTTTAAGCGTAACCCAGCTAATCGCGTTTTCCGAAATAGCTGTTCTATATGTTTGTAAAGTTGCAAAGTGGAACCATGTCCATTCAAATCTAGAAGTGTTAAGCCACCAACGTCTACCATGGTACTCCTCCAATGTAATGTTTCTCGTCAATGGGGACAGAGCCCAGTAACCAGACCTAGGCCTACCTTTCGCTGCGTCCCAAATTGTACTGTTAATTTTCTGCATTGTTCCAGCGCCTACAACGGTTTTATTCTCTGCATAGTACCAGATGAAGTTTTCAGACCATGAAACGTTCCAAACATGGTGCATAGTACCCATCCAAGCAAAAGTCAGTAGTTCATCGCCAGGTACGCCAGGTGTAGGATCCCATAGTATTTTTACGAGTAAGAGTTTCCAAGACTTAGACACGTTTGCATTGACAGACCAGACACGTTTAACGAAGTACTGATCATCAGTTGTTGATAAATCGCCATCCAAATCTAATGCACCGTTGGGAGCAACAGTCCAATGTCTGCCCCACCAATCAGGGATTTCTCCCACAGTGAAAAACAAAGGCTCATGCCACATAGCACCCTTAGCAAAACTTAACTCGCCACTTGAAGTATAGAACTTCACCATATACCGATATATACCATCCGCTGTCTCATCTGTGAAATGGCATTTAAATTTCAAGACCAAAGAATTCTCTGTTTGTCTTTTCGTTAAACTATCAACTTCAAGTACGGACGGGACAGTGTCTTTACGCGAATCAATTATTTGTCTCCCGGAGGGCGTCCAAGTAACGTTTATGTACCAAACAGTGTAGCTGTCTGTTGCGGTGTCGTACTCTATGTAGATCTTTAAGGTGGAAAGGAAGTTTTTCCTTAAAATGGCTGTTTGTATTGTTGTTTTAATTAATGTCAAGGAACTTATGGTGTTTTTATCTGCGGCGAGTCCGGTAGTCAGGTTGAATGATTCTCCTTTGTTTATGTGTCTTAGTACGTTTCCTGTAACGGGGTCTACTATTTTGTGGAGGCTAAGTGCTGTGTTTATTCCTAGTACGTAGAATAAGTGTTCTTTTAAGTTTCTTCTTATGGCGTTTCCATTTTCATCTAAAACTTTAATTTGGAATATTAGACGTACACCGCTTGTCATGTTTTCTGTGAAATATCCTGCCCATGTCACTTGGTTATTTGTGGCTCCGCTAAGTGTACTGTTTAAAACAAATTTATCCTGTGTATCGTTGTATACTATGATATGTTCATAACGTTTTATGCTGCTGTTCCACGTGAAATATTCATAACCGATACCGACCTTAATGCTTCCATTTTCATACTTGAAGACAAGTTTAACACCAACATCTATGTTTCTTGTTACAGTTTTTCCTGTGAAGGGATTATATAGTGTTACTGTTACAGTTTTCTTTTCTCCTGTGGGTAACAGCCATGCAGCGTAGCTAATATTTCCACTTGGATAAGTTGTTCGAAACATTATTGTCTCATTGTAAAGGGCTGTCCAAGCTTCTTCGCCTTGCGCGTTCAATATTTCAAATGTGTATTTTCTTGGTGAACCTAGTATTAGCTCTGGGAATAGATCTTCTAAGCAGAATTGGCTCCAAGATGGTACAATTTTCATGTCTTTGGTATCCACTACATACATCCACGAGCTATATGCGCCGTTTGGTGCATTTTCCCCAAATCTACCCACGAATTCGACAACGTAGTCTTCTGTTCCATTGGTAAATTTGCATAGTGAAGTGTTTAAATCAAAAACTCTTTCCCCAATTTCTAATGATACATCGCTTTTAGATTTATCCACTACTAAGCTTCTAGCTTTCCAATGTTCTGTTCCGTTTTCAATATCTAGCCAGAGAGATACTGTTGCGGTGATGTATGGCTCTCTGAGATGTAAAATGATATTTACCATTTTTAAATCAGCGTTTTCATCGAAAATATTCTTAGGAATTGTTGCTACGATTTTAAACCACTCATTGTAGTTGATTGAGTTATCAGCTAATGGTGTTCCATTTAAGTACTGGTAGCCTATTTCAAGAGTTGGACCAAACTCCCACCTGCTACGAGCATGACTGGTTACTGTCGTGTTCGTACCTGAAATTTCCTTCCACTCTACGGTTATTTCACCGGCGTTATTTGTCTGTGCAACGGCTTTAGGTGTTGATGGCGGTAAAAGCAGAGCTAATAGTAGTATTATAGTTAAGAGTTTTAACCATTTAAATGCAGTTTTCTTTCTCATGGCGTCTTTCACCCACGTGCTTTCACATATTATTTTGTTGTAATATATATTATAACTTAAAGGCTTTTTATGCGTAGCCCTATCACGAGCAACATACGTATTTAACTAAGCTTCACTTACATTTAAACATCTATGAAAAGAATAATTA
>JAEOSG010000324.1 GCA_016840485.1 Candidatus Baldrarchaeota archaeon | reverse complement strand
ACCGAACAAGAAATATAAAATACTGGAAAACCCGGAAAAAGCAGTAGCTAAAGCCCAAGAATATTATAAAAAATATCTAACCTAGCTTTTCTATTTTTCCAAGTCTTCTGTATAACCCAAAAGCTCCCTTAAAGATTTCACTTCTTCTCTCAACATGCTCACTTCACTTTCAAGAGCAACCACTCTTGACTCTGCAACCTTCCTTAACTTTTCAATTTCAATCATTAAATTCGCTCTTTCAGTCTCCAAAGTTTTTATTTTTTCACGAAGATTTTTTAAAGTCTGCATAAGCTCGCCTCTTATACCTTTAATTCTTTCCACCATATTTTTAATACTTACTCTTTCTTCCGGCGCTGTATCGGGTTCCAGAGCTGCTCTGAACCTAGCTTTACAGCTTGGGCATTCAAATATACCCATTATAATTTTGGATTTCTCACCAGTTTTAGCAGTTTTTCTGGAAGAAAAACGCCAAGTTTTAATGGGAGATTCGACATTGCCTCCACACTTGGGGCATTTAACCAACAATTAACACCAAATATATTTTGATGGGCAGTATTTAAAATGTGTTTTGCAAGATTGATGGATGATAAATTATTTAATTACAATTTGTTGAATAGGGGTTTATGGGCGAGAGTTATGCGTGTTATTGAAATGAAAGCTAAACTTGAGGAGAAAATTAAGGCTTTAGAAAAGGAGAAAAATATGCTTTTAGAAGAAATTAGCCAGCTCAGAGAGGTTGCTGAACTGAGTGAGAAAGCGAAAAACTTGGAGGATGAGGTGGATAAGTTGAGAAAAGAGTTTAGAAATCTTAAAGGTAAGATTCCTCAAGAGCTTCTTCAAGAATTTGACGAGACTGTATCCTCTTCGGTGGATGAAGAAAAATGTTCAAGCTGTGAAGAAGAAGAGTTTATGTAAAATGTTTCGAAGCAGAGACAAAATTATAAAAATAAAGGGGTAATGTTAGAGACTTATCTGAAACATCAAACGTTCAACTAACTCTTTGTAACGATTTCTTATCGTAACCTCCGTTACCTGCGCTATCTCAGCTATTTCTCTTTGCGTCTTTCTTTCGCCAGTTAGAACAGAAGCTATGTAACTTGCTGCAGCAGCGATGCCTGTGGGACCGCGTCCAGAAGTAAGTTTAAGTTCTTTAGCTGCGGCTAAGATTTTGTGAGCAATTTCTTCAACTTTTCCCTGCATTGTAAGTTGATTAGAAAATTTAGTTATATATTGGCTCGGCTTAAGTGGTGGAATAGAATAGTCCAGCTCTTTTATTAGAAAGCGGTAACTTCGACCCACCTCTTTTTTGTTAACACTTGAGGCTTGAGCTATTTCCTCTAATGTTCTAGCTAGTCCACATTGTCTGCAAGCCAAGTAAATTGCCGCGGCAGTCACCCCTTGGATAGATCTTCCACGTATTAGCCTTTCTTTTACAGCTTTACGGTAGATAACGGAGGCTGTTTCCAATATGTTCTTGGGAAGATTTAGATTGTTGGCAATTTTTGTTATTTCAGACAATGCAAAAGCAAGATTTCGTTCAGTAGCGTCTGAAACTCTTATGCGCCGTTGCCATTTTCTAAGACGATATACTTGGGCTTTCTGTCCTGGTGATAGGCTTTTCCCGTAGATGTCTTTATCGTGCCAATCAATCATTGTGGATAAGCCTTTATCGTGAATTGTGTATGTTAATGGAGCGCCGACCCTTGTGCGCTTCGTTCTTTGCTCGTCATCGAAGGCTCTCCATTCCGGTCCTCTATCAGCTATTTTTTGCGCTATTATTAATCCGCAATCCATGCAAACTATCTCTGCAGTTTCGTAATCACGCATAAGTCTTGTGCTGCCACATTCAGGGCAGCATTGAACCCCCGTAGTTTCCTGCGATACCGCTAAAGGCGGATCAGCATGTTCATGTTCTTTTTCATCCTCAGCCATTTTATTTCTTCTCCTTTCTCCTTTTCGAGGGGATTACATAGAGTTTTTTATTCGCCAATTTTCTAGGCTCTTTAATAGAAGGTTTTATTGTTACGTATGGCGAGGATGTTGGGCCGATTATGTCGAAAACTTTTCCTACAACTTTTAAGTTTTCGTCAACGACTGTTTGGCCGAGTTTTGGTATAGTTTCACTTTTTACTATTATG
>JAEOSG010000111.1 GCA_016840485.1 Candidatus Baldrarchaeota archaeon | reverse complement strand
CTCGATCATCGGAATTTTCCTCACTTTCTCCCTCCATTTCGCATCAGTAAAAAAATTGAAATAATAAGAATATTTAAGATTTACGCTAAAAAATGTTGGATGACGAGGAAAAGCAAGCTAATAATTTAAACATCTATTAACTTAATTTTCCTTTCTGATGTTAGTTCAGCAATTTTAGCATTCACAGGGATGACGTAATTCCTAGCCGAAAAGATGCTAAGCAATTTACCTTCAAAAAAGTAGCGATATCCCTCGGAAAATACTTCATGAGCCCTAATCATCAGTTCTATATCGTTTTTCTTAGCAAATTCTTCAAATATATCTTTGCCGAAAACTCTTATTCCGGGGCCTCTCATACTGGGTTGAAAACCTAGAACATCATCACTTGGGTCATTCCATAATATTTGAAGGACCATAGGGTCTCTTACATCAATTAAGTTCTTTTCTATATTCTCGATTTGTTGAATGGTTTTCAAATTTTCTGCAATGCCCCCGTGTAATGCCAATATATGGTTGTTTGCTAAAACTGCGTAAGGCATCTTAGCAAATAATTCACTATATAAATCATAGAATTTTTTGTCTAATTTTCGTAATATTTCGTAGTAGAAGCCGTAATAAAGGTTTGCAAGGGGTGTCTCATGATTACCGCGAAGCAAGATTACACTTTCCGGGTAAAACAGTTTTAAACACAAAACGTAATTTATATTTTCTATCTGGGAAATCCCTCTGTCAACGTAGTCTCCCAAAAAAACAATATAATTATATTTTCCATCCAGAAACAATTTCACAATTTTCTTAGTCGAATTAAAGTCTCCATGAGTGTCACCGACAAATAAAAATTTACTTCCTTCTATTTCCAATAGAGAACTTTCAGTCTCAAACAGCTTAGAAGCCATTTGAATAATCTCTTCTATGTCTCTTGGTGTCAAAGAAGAAACCATTTCCGGGTGTTTAACGATTTCATTAATTTTTCTTTCCACAAAAACTCACCCATTAACTTGTAGCTTCTGAAACTATTGGTTAACTTTCTTTTTAAGGCTTAATTTCTCAACTATTTGTTGAAACACACTATCTATAGTATTTACACCATTGATGCGAATCAATAACCTGTGATTTTCATAGTAGTCAACTAAAGGCTTTGTTTGTTCATTGTATACCTTAAGCCTGTTTTTTATGACCTCTGGTTTATCGTCATCTCTAATAATTAGTTCTCCGCCGCATACGTCGCATTTACCATCCTGCTTAGGCGGATTATAATGTAAATTATAAATTCTCCCACATACCTTGCAAGTTCTTCGAAGTGATAATCGTTTCATAATTTCTTCGTCTGGTACCTCAATGTAGATAACAGCATCAATTTTAAGATTTAATTCGCTCAGCATATTATCTAAAGCCTTAGCTTGGTTCAGGGTTCTCGGAAACCCATCCAAAATGAACCCGTTTGTACAATCCGCTTCTTGTAACCTTTTTTTCAAAACTTCTATAACAATTTCGTCTGGAACAAGTTCCCCTTTACTCATATATACATTGACTTTTTCCCCTAACGGCGTCTTCCTTGCAACTTCCTCTCTCAAAATATCTCCCATAGCTATGTGAGGTATACCATACCTCTTCGAAAGAAGTTTAGCTTGAGTTCCCTTTCCAGAGCCAGGTGGACCGAGTAAAATTATTCTCACCCAAATCACCCTCATGTCAATGCTAACAGTCTAGTGAATATCTTCCCTTCCAAATAAATTTTAGGGTTTTAAAGATAACAAAATTGGGATAACACTATTTTAAATCTCAATAACACATCTATCCAAGTTAAAAAACTTATTAACAATCAATGAAACGTGGAGATAGAAATGTATGACATAGCCATTTTGGGTCATATAGTGATAGATGAAATAAAAAGGGGAAGCTATCGGTCAAGATCTGTAGGAGGAGCTGCAACCTACAGTACCTTAGCTGCAAAAACCTACGGTGCAAAAGCCTTATTGGTTAGCAAGATAGGGGAGGATTTTCCAGAAGACCTCCTTTATTTCCTAATAAAAAGGGAAGTGGATTTAACATGCGTCAAACGGGTCTTAACGCCAACAACAAAATTCAAACTAATATATGAAAATGACAAACGAACTCTTTTCTTAATGGATCGATGCGAACCAATACTGCCAGACGATTTATGCAAGCCATGCCTAAAAGCTAAAACATTTCACATAGGTTCTGTTATTGATGAAATTCCCTTCTCAACTCTTAAAAAAATTCAATCTAAAAACAAGTACATTTCCCTTGATGTACAAGGATATGTTAGAAAAATAGATGAAACAGGTAAAGTAATTCTCGCGGAATGGAATGAAGCGGAAGATTTTTTAAAGTTCGTAAATGTGGTTCATGCAGACATTTACGAGGCTAAAGTTATCGCTAAGACAGATACACCCAGCAAATCAGCTAAAATTTTCGTGGAGATGGGTGCAGACATAGCCTTGGTAACCCTAGGAGAAAAGGGGTCATACATAGGCACGAGAGAGGGGGTATTCTACGTTCCAGCGGTTAAACCGAGTAAAATTATCGATAGTACTGGTGCTGGCGATGTATATACAGTCATTTTTACCTTAGAGTACCAAGTTTCACGCGATGTAAAATGGGCTGCTGCGGTCGCATCAGCAGCTGCATCGTTTGTCGTTGAGTCTCCTGGCCCAACAGGTTTTCCCGATAAAGACATGGCATATAAAAGGGCTAGACCGCTTCTAAACCATATAAGAAAGGTAATCTAACAAGTTTTATGTCATATCTGTGAAGCAATGAAATGGTTGGCTAAAGCATTAGTTGAATATTGTTGCTGAAAAATTTAAATTAAAACTGTATTAAAAGGAAAGAAAGGATTTCAAACTCTCACTAAGTATATGACACTAACTTGGGGTTATTAAGATGGAAGAAAAAGAAGCATTTGATAAGTATAAGAACTTCAGTGAATGGTTTAGAACCATTATTATGGACGCTGAACTAGTAGATACAAGATATCCAGTTAAGGGATGTTATGTTTGGCGTCCGTACGGATTTAAACTTAGGAAATATGTTCTAGATATCATTAGAAGGCTTCTCAATAATACAGGACATGAAGAAGTATTATTCCCCCTCCTCATACCCGAAGATATTCTTGGTCTTGAAAAAGAGCATATAAAAGGGTTTGAAGGAGAAGTATACTGGGTTACCCACGGAGGATTAAGAAGACTGGAGAAAAAACTTGCCTTAAGACCCACAAGCGAAACAGCTATGTACAGCATGTTCAAAAAGTGGGTACACAGTCATGCAGATCTCCCAATTAAAGTATACCAAATAGTAAATATTTTTAGATACGAAACAAAGGCCACAAAACCACTAATACGGGTACGTGAAGTAACCACATTTAAAGAAGCTCATACCGTACATGCTACCATGGAAGAAGCTGAAAAGCAAGTTAAAGAAGCTGTCGAAGTCTACAGCAAGTTTTTTAATGAACTAGGAATTCCCTACATAATTTGTCGACGACCTAATTTCGATAAATTTGCAGGCGCGGAGTATAGTATTGCCTTTGACACCTTGATGCCCGATGGCAGAACAATGCAAATAGGAACCGTACACAACCTTGGGCAAAATTTTGCCAAAGCTTTTGAACTAACATATGAAGATATAAATGGAAAACACCAATTTGCTTATCAAACATGCTACGGTATTTCCGAACGAGTTATTGCAGCAATAGTAGCAATACATGGAGATAATCGAGGAGCTATTTTCCTTCCTTCAATAGCTCCAATACAAGTAGTTATTGTACCAATAATCTATAAAGGAGAGGAAGAAAAAGTTCTTCAACAGTGTAGGAAGGTCCTTAATGCTTTAAAGCAAGAAGGGATCAGAACGTTTCTTGACGAAAGAGACATTAGTCCCGGTAGAAAGTTCTACGACTGGGAATTTAGAGGAGTCCCGGTTAGAATAGAAATAGGGCCAAAAGACGTTGCAAATAACCAAGTGACGATTGTAAGACGGGATACCTTTGAAAGAAAAACATATTCAATGGAGGATCTAACGACTGTTATAAAAGAAATATTTACCGAAATTGAAGAAAATCTCAGGAAAAGAGCATGGGAAGAATTTAGAAAAAGAATATTCAGAGTTAAAAACCTGCAAGAAGCTAAGGAAATTATTCAAAATAGACGTGGTATTGCCTTAATTCCATGGTGTGAAAGTGATGAATGCGGGCTAAAAATGTGCGAAGAAGTAGATGGGGACGTGCTAGGTGTTGTGTTGTCAGAAGACTTAGTTAACCTAGCTGAGAACGAAGTTTGTCCCATATGTGGTAAGGAGACGAAAAAGATGGCTGCAATAGCTAAAACATATTAGCAAGTTTCATTTTATTTCGTCTCTTTAACTATTTTCTGAAGTAGATTTATCGAGTAAGTCTCTAATTTTTCGAGAAAATCTACAGCTTCCTCAACACTTTGGTGTTTATAAGTAATTCTCATTAGCATTCTTCTAAAGGGATCCCCTTTAAAAGGCTCTAAACGAACAATATACCATTCAGCTTCATCTTTAGGGACACCAGTCCATAACTCTATAGCCATTGGAGAAAGAGGCCTTTTCATTGCAATCTTCTTCTTTAATAATCTGGGTGTTAGCATATCTTGAATTATCTTCAAAGGGCTTATCTCACTATAAATTTGAACAGTCGCTAAAAGCTGCATTTGCGGAACTATAGTTCTAAATCTCTCCTTAAGACTCTCACGCAATATTCCATGAGAGGTCCAAAAAAGATCCAAAGCTGTTTGAACAGATCTAGTATCAACAACAAATCCCTTTTCACTTACAACTATTAGAGATGTAGCATCTGAAGGACGTTTAAAAAGATATTCAACAAGTTCGCTTGGAGGTTGTGGAACCGGTTGGGGCAAAGGAGGAACCATAAGTTTTCTGGTTGTATAGGAAAAACCTAAATTCGATAATTTGTCAATAAATGCTTGAACAGGAATTGAAGGACCCACTTTAACCAAATGTTTAAATATTACATGGATATTTTCCACGAAAATTCTTACCATTGAATCACCGCCGCAGCAAGAAACGGATTTTAAGTTTTACAAAATTATTGTTACGAAAGTTTATGAAGTTATTCATTAAATTAAAATAAAAGAGACAAATAGGAGATTTAACTGTAGAGTGTAGACTAGCGGAGCTTAAACGTGTAAAACATCCCCTAAGACGTATTATGAGAGCAAAAATCACTTAATATATCCAAAAATTAACGTAGCAGAGCTATAGATAAAAACCAAACTCTTTGTCCTTAGGGTAGTAGGAATACTTTGATAGTTCACTTCAATAAGAGTTATTAGGGCATATATCTTTCACTAAAACAACTTACCGTATTAATGATAAAGTTAGTATGCAGTTAAAGGGGGATCTGTGGGTGTCTGCAGAAATAGATCTTGTAATCATCGGTGGGGGGCCTGCGGGTCTCTCTGCAGCTATTCATGGGGCTAGATTAGGACTTGAAACTGTGGTCCTAGAAAGCAAAAATGTAGGTGGCAAAGTTCTTGACACCCGAACTATTGAAGATTACCCAGGTATCGTAAAAATTAGTGGTATGGAACTTATTAGTACGATGAAAAGACAAGCCCTCGAAAACGGCGCAAAGATTAAGGAACTGGAAGAAGTGTTAAAAATCGACATATTCCATGGAAAAAAGAGAATTGTCTCCTCCAAAGACATGTATTTCGCTAAGACCATAATTATAGCTACTGGAGGAAAATATAAAAAACTTGGAATCCCAGGAGAAGAAAAATATGCAGGAAGAAATGTTTTTTATGGTGCGGCATCAAGCGGTATGTTATTTAAAGGAAAACGCGTCGCAGTTGTTGGTAATGGTGACATAGCAGTCTTTAATGCCTTGATGCTTGCTGACACCGCTGAAACTGTATATTTGATATGCAGCGATAATGAACTGCATACAACTACACTCCTAAAAAGAAAGGTAATGAGAAGCGGCATCGATGTTTTTTGGAATACTGATGTTACAGCTATTAGCGGAGACTCTTCCATTAAAAAAATAACATTAATTGATAAAACAACCAATGAAACTAAAGAGTTAGAGGTGGACAGTGTTTTTGTAAGCTTAGGTCTTGAACCTGAAAGCAGGGTTGCCCAAGAAATCGGAGTAACTATTGATAATAACAAATACATTATTGTCGATAAAAAACAAAGAACGAACGTACCCGGGGTATTTGCTGCTGGTTATGTAACAAGCGGAGTTCTAAAAGTTGCAATTTCCGCAGGGGAAGGTACAGTCGCTGCAATCAGTGCTTATGAATATTTAAAGTAAGGTACAGAGTTATGGAAAAAATTAAGTAGGGCGATTTCAATTTCTTGATAACTACCCGAGTGACACTAAATATGCGGAGGATCGACCGGATGAAGATAAAATTGCTTGCCGTGGTATTAATAGCAATACTATTGTGTTCAAGTTCGTTCTTTATAGTAGGGGCTTCGGCCTTAATTAGCACCAGAAAAGATGCCATAGTCAGGTATATCTTAGATTTACAAGAAGGCAAGAAAGGTTTTAAATCGTTTCAAAAAGATAAACCAAACATTGAAGCTACTTTTGAAGCTCTTACTATGTTAAAACTTTTAAATAAGTTTGGAAAGATAAAGAAGGACAAAATTGCTGAATGGATCAATGACACCTTAATAATTCATGATTCGAAATCAGAAGATTATAGTTTAATTAGATATGATAAGGATGGAGATATAACCATATACAGCAATTACTTTGGGCTTAAAACTTTCCTTCTTATCGATAAAGACTATTCAGAATATCTAGAAGAAGACCGCATTGTGAACTGGGTAATGAAATGTAACACAGACCATCTCTATACCATATATCCTGATAGCACAGAGAAATCGTTATGGACAACATATTATGCTCTCTCAATCATCTACATACTGAATAAAACACTCTGGAACACAATAAGTTACAATATGACAGAGTGGTTAGTTTCTCTTCAAAATCCCGATGGAGGTTTTTCCGTAGAAGAAAACGCTTCCTCCCTTTCTGAAACATACGCTGCTGTAAAACTTCTAGACCTTACTGGGGCTCTTCAAGACAGTAGAATAGATAAAGAGCAACTAGTATCATGGGTTTTAAGCAGGATGCTTCCCGATGGATGTTTCGAAGAAGTCCCAGGATCAGGCATAGGATCCCTCTTTACAATATATTTAGCTATAGATGTCCTGTATACGGTCGGTGCGATAGACCAGTTGGGCGATAATAAAAACAAGATAATAAACTGGATACTAAGTTGCCAAAGAACATCTGGTGGTTTCAGTCTAGTGAATTCAACAGCAGAAGAGCCCATTGCTGAGGATGAAACAACTATGAGGGCAACGTTCTATGCAGTATCAGCCTTACACCTATTGGATCCAGAATTTTCAAGTTTAATGGAAAGGCCATGGTGGGGTTTGCCGCTTGGTTTGCCGCTTCACCTATGGATACTGATAGCTGTAGTGGCATTGGTAGTTGTACTGATAACGATACATGTAAAATTTGGAAAGTTTTGAACAGACTCAAAAACGTAGATCAAATATATCTCTAGGATCTACAGCTGTGATTGTGAAATAAAATTAATTTATCTCAAATTTTTTGAAGACTTCTGGTATTTTGTCGACGAGATCTGTTGCAACGATATGATATCCTTTTTCCTGCGCTGTCAAATCTCCAGCTACTCCATTAATGAACGCCGCAACCGAAGCAGCTGTAAACGGTTCATTCTTCCATGCTAAGAGAGTTGCTACTAAGCCCGAAAGCACGTCCCCAGTTCCTCCCACAGTCATGGCTGGATTACCAGTTATATTAACTTTTACTTTATTTCCATCACTTATTATATCCCAGTGGCCCTTCAAGAGTATGGTAAGATTTAATTGTTTCGCTGCTTTCTTTACTTCTTTTATTCGTTCTTTAAACGGTAGTTTAGTAATGTCGAGATTTACAAGGCCTTTAAATTCTCCAGCATGGGGAGTTAATACAGCTCTTGCCCCTGCAAGTATGGTGGGAGATGTTGAAAGTGCTTTTAATCCATCAGCATCTACAACCAATGCTTTCCCTTTTTCTTTCACAATCTCGAATAACTTCAAACAAGCCTCAAAAGTTTCATCCATTGTCCCCAAACCTGGACCTATTACTATTGTATCACATTTTTCAACTAAAGGAATTACAGTAGTAAAGGCATTCAATGTAAATGCATTACCCGAGTAAGTGTGAACAATGATGTTTGGCGAAAAACTTCTAATACTACTGGCTACACTTTCTGGGGCCACTATTATGGAAAGGTCACACCCACATCTTAAAGCTGCCATAGCGCAAAGGGCTGGGGCACCAGTATAAAGATTACTCCCACCAACAATCAAAACTCTGCCAAAATCTCCCTTCTTTGCTTCAGGTCTTCTAGGTTTTACAGCTGCGCGGAGGTCGCCCGGACCAACAATTACCTCAGCTTCTGGTGGTACTCCTATATTTGCAACTATCACATCTCCAGTATATTCTCTTTTACCATCTAAACCCTTTTTAA
>JAEOSG010000110.1 GCA_016840485.1 Candidatus Baldrarchaeota archaeon | reverse complement strand
CTACAAGCCCAAGGACCTTTCATCCACCTTATTGAAAATTTTAGACATCTAACAACAGTTGGGGGCGCACTTTTCCAAGTCGAGTTCCATCCCTCCATAAACCGTTTTTTTAAATCCATTTTTCAAATAAAAATATTTAACTTCTTCATTTGACGCGATTACAGGAATTGTGATCCTAATAATTCCCTCTCTCCGGAATCTTTCCTTGAGCATTTCTAAAAACATTGTCCCATAACCCTTTCCCCTAGGGTGCACCACAATTTCCATCAAAGATGCAATTGTCCCCTGAATAATATTAAAAATGGCAACACCACAAACTTGTTGGTCAACCATTAAAACATAAATTTTACGTCTTTCTCTGTCATGTATGCATTTTTCAACATATTTCTTTATATTACCTACGGGTTCTTCAAAATAAAGAGTAGTCAATAATTTGATGATCTTAACATGTAAATCTTTCCTTGAAGCATATTCTCTTTCTTCAATTACTTTTATTTTCCTCGACTTTTTCCAAGAGTAGGTTTGGAAAAGTTTCTTCAACAATTTTAGCCACAACCTCAAGATATTTTTGCTTAATACGGTCACAATTTAACTTTTCACTATACTTTATCAACGAACTCACAATCTCGCCTAGATTCTTGGCAATTTCCTCGATCAATAGAATGATATCTTCCTCTGACGCCATCTTTTTCTCCTCCTTCATCACGCTCCAAACAAAGAAAAATGTTGAGTTAGTGGAGAAGTTTGCTTTTCGAATACGAACTTAGGCATGTTCGTATTCGAAACTAAGCCTACATTTCCCTGGTTCGTAGACCTCATATTCCACTTTGTTAAATGTATATCCTGCAATTGCGGCACATGCTATGCTACCAGCAAAGGCAACGATACATATGGGACATCCCTTTTCGCCGAATCTCTTCGCTTCTTCAGCCATAGACAGGTAGCAACAATTCTCACATGAAATCTCTATCACATTATCTCCTTTAAACTCCACATTATACTTGGATATGATATTCGAATCCCTAAGTGTGGCAAGGATGTTTTCAACCATTGTCTTAAAATCGCTGGTATTAATGTCTCCTCCCTTGAAGAAGCTATTAGAAACATATTTTATGTCTTCTGCTATAGCGCTGGATGCCTGCCGAAACAGAAGTTCTGGTGATAGACCGATCTTCTTCATTGTTTTAAATAAGAGATATAACAGATAATTTCTTAGATCACTACCTGCTTCTGCCATAGTAACCCCTCCTTTAAGTTAGTATCTGAGAAATTTTTTGAACAGCTTTTCTCATCTCAACAAGAACAAGACCAATGTTAGCCTCTGGTCTAACGATTGTTGAAAGAACACTGTCACCCGTTGCCCTCATGATACATATTAAACCATTTTCTCCTCTCACAAGCAGCTCTTTCAAACCTCCTCTCTTTAACTCCTCTAATGCTCTACTACCGATATTAAGAACTGCTGCTGTCATTGCTGCAACAAGGGTCTTATCAACCCCGCCAGGAAGAGCTGCAGCCATTATTAAACCGTCCCTTCTAACTAAGGCAGATGCTTCAATATCTGGGTCAGATTTCTCCAGCTCCAACAAAATTTCCTCAAGAACTGCCTTTGTAGACTTTCTACTGCTCATGGCTTTCCCTCCTAGACCAACTTTAATTTCGAGTATAAAGAATAGAAGAGCAAAGTCTCCTACTCTTCATATGTCTCGAAAGTTATCTTACATTGATTTCCACTTATCTCAAGAGATGTTATCCGTGTTTTTACGTTTAGAAGTTTTCTCATAGCAGCTGTGGCAATATTAGCAAACGGACAGACAAATGGTTTGATACCAGCAGCAGTAAGCCGTTCTTCAACCGGAAGCGACATACAACCCTTTATATTAACAACAACTTTATTGTCACCTTGTTGTTCAATCTGAACACTATCAGCCATCCTAAATTCATTTGTCAACAGACCAGCTATGTTATTTAACATATCTTGAGCTTGTTCCCCAGAAATTTTAAGACCCATATCATTTTCCATAATTTCGAGAAGCTCTTTACCTATAAGTGCGGTTGCAGCAATTGCTCCTTCACCCAACGCGTCCCATAGCGCTTTTTGCAATCCGTAGATTATTAAATTATTTATACGAGTTGCAACTTCCTCACTACGGCTCACAATTTTCCCTCCTTATCTAAACATGTTTTTTACCATATTTGCAGTCTCCTTCATCTCATAGAGTAATATTCCAAGCTTTGCCTCGGAAGGAGCAAGCGCTATAAGGACCGCTTGACCACAATCTGTTAAAATCGCAAAGCCATCTCTACCATTTATAATAACCTGCTCTACGGATCCTCTCTTTAACACAGTTCCAACTCTAGTACCTAGACCTAACATCATTCCTGCCATCGCTGAAATAGCATCTTCATCAACATCCTTAGGTAAAGCACTAGCCATAACCAGTCCATCTCTGGTTACAAGTGCACTAGCAGTAATATCACTCCTTTTTTCTAAGTCTTCTAAAAGCTCCTCAAGCTTCTTTCTTGTAACAGTAACTTTAGACACCAGACATCACCTCCAATTCTTTACCTTTTCTCAACTTCACCTCTCTTACCATTTTTAACAACTCAATTAACGCTTCTCTAACCCCCTCACCTCTTATCGCAGAAGCCTCAACAACTTTTACGTTGTCCAGCTTTAGAATCCTCCTTATTTCCTCAGCTTTCAATGCATCTTCTAAATCCTGTTTATTAGCGACAACAACAATTGGAATATGATCTCCTAGAAACATTCTCACCTCTTCAAAAAGAGCAAGCACATGACCCACTTGACCTGGCTTTGTACTATCAATGACGAAAAGGACACCATCACTTCCTTTCGATACAGCTTCTCTAGTATCTTGAAACCTCATCTGACCTGGAGCACCAAAAAGAAATACCTCCCAAACCTCGCAACCATCCGTGTTAACATTTCCAAGCGTCTTTTTAAACATTGAAATATCAAATATTTCGTCACTCTTACCATGTAACCATACTAATTTCCCTAAATCAAAACCCACGGTGGTTGAAAACCTTACATTACCTTCGCAATATTCACGTTCAATACTAAAAGCTTTAGGATCGAGTAAATGAACTATAGTCGTCTTCCCGGCCTGAAAAGGACCAACTACGAATATCTTAATCTGACGGTGTCTCATCATTTAGAACACATCCCTGTCTCGCTGGGGAGGGGGTATTATAACTATCTCTGCGACCTATTTCAACTTTATGGAAAAAATAGATTTTAAATCAATTAATCGACTTGAATAATTCCTTTTCCTCTTGTTTAATGTTTTTCACGTCAATATTGCATTTCTCTTAACAGTTGAATATTCAAAATGAAAAATTTTAACAAAATGTATGCATAATCTGCGAACTTCATATATGAAAAAGTAGTCATACTAGTTATAACAAAATTTATTTGCATGGGAAAATATTATTCATGAAAATCAACATCGGTGATCAATCCTTTGGATATAAAATGGTGTATCAATAAGAACATCAGAATAGCTATGTACCTTAACAAACGACATGGCGGAACCTATGTATATCTAAGAAGCAATGGAGAACTTATAGGAACGGCAGCTTTACAACCTAAAAAAATAAACGGTGAAAAATACGTTGAAATAACAAGTCTGTATGTGAAAGAACCATATAGAAATAGGGGAATAGGAAGTATCGTATTAAAAGAAATTTTGCAATTCGCCAAGGAAAGAGGATTCAAGGGAATCCTGGGACATATAATGCATGCAGATTCTCTTGAAAACATTAAACGGAGATTAAACTTCTATCTAAAGAACAATGCAGAAATAAAGTTAAAAGGATATAAAAAAACATTTAAGGGGGAAAAGGTACCCGTCCTGCAATTCATTTTAACATAGTTTAAGGCTAACCCTTATGAAGTCTTTCATCGCTATACAAATTCATCGGACAGTTATCACATATACTGCGTACTTCTTCAGAGTCCAAAAAGATAAACGGGACGGATTCGATAAAAATGGGTTTCAGCAAATTAATTGCAGTAATAGTTTCAACACGAGTTTCTTTTACGCCGCTAAGAAACTGAAACTCATTTATAATATGACACAGTTCCTCATCGCTCTCTGCTATTAGCACCATCAGTATATGGTACTTATTTACATTTTTAACAAGAATCACAACTCGAGGACAATACATAGCTATTTGTAAACACCTATTAAAATCCCTAAGCCTCGAGAAACTTAACCCAAGAAAAGCAAACCTAAAATCACACTTCTCCACATTAAAAAGAACCTTAGTAGTTATACATTTATTATCAAAAAGCTTTTTCAACCTATTCCTAACCGTAGTTCTAGTAACACCGACACTTTTAGCAATATCCCTTAAAGTAGTTCTAGGGTTCTCTAACAAACATCTAACAATTTTACGATCAACATTATCAAACATGGATGAATGAGAAGACGTAGAATCCATGAACTTTCTATATTTATTATAAAGTTCCTCTTTTTTCACAACGCTTCCCTCTTCATTGAGACCCTCGCAACAAAATGCAATGTAACGCCTATAATTACAAATGCATTTCACAATATATTTATCGTGGCTCAACCGTTACACATTGTTAAACAAAAAGTTACAACGAGATAATTAGATCATCAAGAAAACAGCATATAAAAATAACAGGTCGTAGTGTTGCGTAAAATCAATTATTAACGATTCTAAAACATATTTCCACCTAAAATCTAGTATATAGATGTTTTACGGTTAGTAAGAGCAATTAAAAGAACAACATTCCTCCCACTACTATGAACTTCAACCTCATGGCTGATAAGTCTACTAATGATTATCTTTATTAACTGTGAAATCCAAGCAGCCTGACTGTTACTCGCAGTTCTGATGTGAAGTATTGTGTTTTGCTCTGTTTCACGGAAAGTAAATTTCTCAATCTTACAGAAATATGTAAAAATTCTCTTTATTTCCTCCAGAAAAACATTCAAGTCTAATCCATTCAAATTGTTCCCATACCTCCAAACAAAATAATTATATATTATCGTAGCAGCTTCTTCCAAGGGAAGCTTACCTATACTGAGAAGAATCTCTAACATTCTATCATAAATCTCAAGTACAACAGGTACCGTCTCAAAAAAAGGAGGTGGGCTTTTCTCAACATATTTGTCAACAATCTCCCTTAAAAGAGAGCTTATTGTTTTTCTTTTCTGCTTTGCGATACTCTCCAATACTTTTAACTTTTCTACATCGATGCGAAAACTTATGTGAAGTTTCGGCATGCGACTCCACTCTCTCTTAATATATTTAGCCCTTTTTCAAAAACATTTGTTGAACAATCGTCCAACAAAGCACTACAATACATTCGTTCAAAATTTCCAGCCAACGATAGAGGCAAAATATTGCGAAAGTCTCTACATTAAAGGAATTATCTCTAATATTCGGTAAGATGGAGTAGAATATCCTCAATCTCTTCACTTATTGCTTCCTTAGAACGAGATCCTATTAACACACACCCACAACTATACATTATACCAACTAATTATATAATATGATTTTTCTCTCTAATAAGCAACAATTTTAACTACTTAACTTTACCTCTGCCTTAAACTCATAGTATCCTCGTATAGAACCGATTTTACAGGAAGCACATGCACAGAGATTTTCGCAACATTTTATAAAGTAACACACCGTTTCACATCCCCTACTTCATACCAGTAAAATCGACAATTAACACTTAATGAAATTTCTGGTACGAATTTCGAACATTTTCATATGCACACCGTACTTAATTTCCCTTTAGGAGATAATTGATTTTTATATTTGAAGATTATTAGCCCTAATATTCCAAGTATAAATGGTATTCCGCTTCACACGATCCTATTTACTCCTATTCCATACTCTATTAATTTTGTTAACAAAATTAGTTATAAGATTTGTGATTAGGTTATTCGTAAGAAGAGATATGAGGTGAGTTGTTGTAAGTGTTGTTAACTAAATTTGTTATAAGGGAATGTGATAAATTGAGAGAACAAAAGGGAAACATAACAAAAAGAACACATCAAACTCGTCAAGGAATATATGAGTCAATGTGGATCTGCATACCAAAAGCAATCTGGAGCGACACAATATTCGAACCATTCATCAAAAAAATGAAAGAAAACAAAATCCCAGTAAAAGTCAAAGTCATCGGAAAAGGAGAACAAGAAAAAATCACAGGACCAGCACTCATAATCACACCCCTAAAAGAAAAATAATCCAAATAAAACATCCTGTGAAGTTTTTGATAAAATTTCGTCTTCCTTTTGGGAAAAACTTAACCTAATAATGACAAAAATAGAAGAGTACGGAGAATTCAGACCAGCACCATTCCCCTCAGCAAACGGTAAAACTAGGATAAGAGTTATACCAACGTCAGGCGAATTCCCAGAACAACTAACACTCATAGAAAACATAAACAAACCCACAAAACAACTAATTTACGAAATCAAAGACAACGAAGTATACTTGTGTTGCCTAAGTCTAGATGCTATGGAAGAAGCACTAAAACTAATATCAGAAGCCAAAGACAACCCAAACATATCAAACATAACAATATGGGAGGAAGAAAATCTATATAATAAGGAGTTGAGATTTGCCTACTGGGAAATAACAGCCAAGCTGGAAAGAAGATACCATAAAGCCATAGTTCCAGAATTCAACATAGAAAAATCCGACAGAGACCCCGAAAACATTAAAGCTTTCATGAAGAATGGATGGGGTAACTGGGGCGGAGGAGACATAATATTTGTCTCAAACGGGTTTGACATCAGCTCAGGATACTTAAACTTCACAAGATTAGAAAAATATCACAAATGGAAGGAAAAAACTCTAAAGTGGATCAAAGAAAACAAAGCAACCATACAAATCACAGACTGGATTTAAACACCCTCCACCTTTACGAAAACCTTCATAAAATATCCCTTCTTTTCCTTTAAATTTAACAAAACTCACCAAAACAAGCATTATTTTACACACAACCCCCAAAATAAAGCACACATACACCTACATAGTCATAACTTCCAATCCCTTCATTTCAATCCCAAGACTTAGCACACAATAACCCGAATTAACTGTCAAACTCCTCTTAAATCCCAATACAACCCAAAATGCAAATAGCTTACCAATACCCATAACATAAAAACCGACAAAAAACAACAAAACAGAAGAAATGAATGGTGCCGCCGCCCGGATTTGAACCGGGGACATCCGGATCTTCATTCCGGGTTTCGGGCGTTTTGGTGTTTGTTTGCCCGTGGCTGTCCGGCGCTTTTGGGTGGTTTCTCTCCCAGGCTGAGCTACGGCGGCATCTTTTGTTTTTGGTAATTTTTGTCGAGTTATTTGTTGGTTCTCAGATATAGTTACGGCGGCTTGGCCAGTTATAGTGTTAAGGTGTTCTTCCTAAAAAGTTTACTCTGGTTTGGGTTGTGTGTTTTTACTTGTTTTTGATGTTTATGTGATTGGTTGGTTTTCTATGTTGAAGTGTTTGTTGATTTTATAGTTTTATGAGAGACTGGGGATGTTAAGTTGCGTTAATGGTTTAGGGCTTGTTATGGTGGCTGAACGTTGTTGAAGGTGTTTGTTGTTGTGTTATTTTTCTTTTATTTTTGGTTCTTTTACTTTTAGGATTATTATTGTTAGGGATATTATGTTTAGTATGAGAAGTGTTATGAATGGGGTTGTTTTGCTTAGGTATTGGTAGGTGTATCCTCCATAGATGTTTCCTGGTACTATTGCTAGGAAGGATGTTAGTAGGGATATTGCTGCCATGGTTCTTCCTCTGAGTTCACGTGGTATTAGGTCTGCTTGTAGAGCTGATACTGCTACGCCTAGTATTCCTAGTGCTAGTGCAAATATGACGAAGTCTGTGATGAGTATGTGGTATTTTTGGAGTGTTAGTGTGCTTGTTGGTAGCGATATTGTTATTGTTGTGATTTTAGGTGTTAATAGGTAGATTATGGTTGCTGCTGCGAAGAGTATACGTGATAGGATCCAAGACTTTTTTCTCCCAATTTTGTCTACGATGAATCCTGCAGGGAATATTACTAGGGGATACGTAATGGAGGAGGCAAAGGATATTAACGCCCATTGTTCATCGGTTATTCCCATTTCGTCTACTGTGTAGAGTATCCAGTATTTTGAACATGCTGCAAAACTAAAGGTAAAGATTATGTACGCGGTGATTAACCAGACTAAGCTTTCTTTCATGGATTTTACTGCATATTTGTAAGATGGTAAAGTGTCTTTAAGAAATTCTCTTAATCCTCCAGTTGTTTTTTTGTTTTGCAGTGTTTCTTTAAGGAAGAGAGTTCTTAGAATTGCTGCTATTATTGCGCATGTAGATGCGATAAAGAAGGTTATTCTTACTCCTTGGACAATTCCATGTCGTGCTACTAGTATTCCTGCTACTAGAGCTGAAGGGGCTGCTGCTAGATATGTTATTAAGTATGTTAGGGAGTATCCTTTTCCACGTTTTTCTGGTGGTATACTGTCAGCTATCATTGCTTGGAGTGCAGGGATGTAAATGGATG
>JAEOSG010000109.1 GCA_016840485.1 Candidatus Baldrarchaeota archaeon | reverse complement strand
AATTTATATAACGTCTACTCACCATTTTCTTTAATTTTAATTCATATAGGATCTGTATACGATTTTCGTCTAAATCTGAGATAGACAGGACAATATATCGTATGTGATAAAGTTAGGCGATAAAAATGCTAAAAAAGCAGATTATCATAATATTTAGTTTAGCATTTGTACTTCTACTATTACAACAACCTGCTATTCAACTTACCACCGCTCAACCAACAACATATCAAAACACGGGAAATCCAAGATCCGTGATTGAGTATAGTGAAAGCACTTTTACCGATACCACCATCGGTCCCTTACCCGATAATACAACTATAACCATAACAGCTGGATGGAACTCAACTAAAGTATACACAAAAGTCTACAATTTACTTCACGAAAAAGATTGGGTTATTAATGGTACCTTTGAAAACGGAAACCCCGCAACGGAAGAACCTCCACCGCCATGGCAGTATTATGAAGAATATGATGATGGCAGTAGATTTGCAGGAGATATACAGAGTAAATGGACTTCAATGTCGCCAATAAACTCCACAGGGGCAATATTATTCAAGTTAAGCGCTAATGCAACAATAGGAGGACCGGGTATTGAAGAATACGGAATGTGGAGGGAAAACATTGTAATAGATGAAGGAGATGTAGTTGAAGCCAGGCTTAAGGTGACATATTATGCTGTCAACCTAACACAAGAAGCACCACCAGCAGTAAAACTGTTTTTAAGGATCTGGGTCTCTAATGTATGTGTTTATGAGGAAAAGTTTTCTGAAATAGAGCAAAATAGAATTCAGCAGACGGGTGAAATCCCGTTAAGTCTCGATCTCTTCTCGTCTAAGAACATTACAATAGCTGTCGGAGTTGCTGGAAAAAATGGTCAAGTTGACCAAAACGATGATCTTATCTATTTTGATAATATTACACTTATCTTAAAATGCCTAGCTAAACCGTCTCAACTAAGTTTAGTTTTTGCCGACAGTAAAAATCTTTTAAATAATGTAAGCATATCAGATTTACCTGATTTGGGTTTTGGTTATGGTGAGGCATGGTTAGAAACACCTGTTCCGTGGACTGGTGTTGTAAGCTTCACTTTCATCGCTTCTGCCGTTGGTAATATCACATTGTGTGCAAATACAACTGTTTATGCTACACATGTTGCTCAAACGGATTCCTGTGAGTTTTCTATTTCGAATGAGGGAAGTGTGGAATGGGAATTAATATTTTTTGTGGGTTCGCTTCCGCCTACCTATAATATTTATTATTTTAATATTAGTTACCCATTAGATTGGAACGTAACGTCCGTTAGAGATCCATGGGGTTATGAACAGCTTAATAAATCTGCCTATGAGTATAAAACTTCCTCAGGTAATAAGGTTTTAAAGTGTATTATAGACACCGATGAGATTCGTTATTACGTTGGTAAATCGTTGCCATGGACTATTCATTTGGTGTCGAATAACTATGTTCAAAAATTTAAAGTTCAGTATTGGGATGAAAGTGAAACTGCATGGAAAGATGCCAATGGTTTGTCAAATTTTTATGTTAATGAATCTACTAGGGTTAGGGTTTGTGTCCAAATAGCTAATAAAAGTGGTGGTATTCCAGATGACCATGGTATTCTTAATGTTACTGTGTATTTCCCGAATGGAACTATGTGGTTTTCCTACACGATAAATAGTCTGAACCAAGGTTGGGGTATTACTCCCGAGTTTGTTTTGAGCGCTAGTAATGCTTCTGCTGGTAAATATAGGGTTTCTATTTCATGGAGTAATGGTGAGGAAGCTGGATATCTCGTTGGCAACCTTTTCGTGGTTATCCACAGAACTTTGCTTTCATGTGAAAAAACAGAGTATTTTGTTTATAGAGGGGATCTCATTACGATAAAGGTTCGTTTTTGGGACATAGATGTTAATAAAAGTGTTGCTTATGCCGACGTGGTTTACTCTTGGATTGGCGGTTCAGGTAAGATGTTGTATAGTGGTGGTTGGTATATTGTGGATCTTGATAGCAGTAAAGCTCCTGACATTGGAATCTATAATGTGACTATTGTTGCTCAGAAATATGGATACGAGAATCATTCTGTTATCGTTAGAGTTGAAGTACAGGATCGTACAGAGCTTGTTTCACCAGTGAAAAATCTGACTGTTTATACCGGAAGATCTTTTTCTTTAAGTGTTTGTTATAATGATACTTTCACCGGTAAAGGTATTGTAAATGCAACAGTCATTTATATGTGGGAATTTGGAAGCGGCCAACTGATTGAGCTTGGGGATGGATATTACTTACTTAATTTAACTCCACCTGCTTCAGGAGCTTATAAGATTGCTTTTTATGCCAGTAAAGTTGGTTACGCTGATGCTTATACAGATATTGTAATTTTGGTTACAGTTTTACCCACCGACCTCGTAATTGAAAAATATGAGGTTATGATTCCAATTGGTGACACTGCTATGGTTAGAGTTTACTACAATAACACCAAAGATAATATGGGAATTACCAATGCTAGCGCGGTTTATTCGTGGAGGTATGGTGTTGGACATATGGAGGATCTGGGAAATGGAACATACATAATGACCATATCAACTGTAAATTTGCCTTTTGACACTTATACCATTACTATTACTGCTTTCAAATCCGGCTATGAAACGCAGACGGCAACTATAACGCTGATAGTTATTAAGATACCAACTGAACTAACTGCTGAAACTCTCGTAATTAGCACAATTGAGAAATCTAAGTTTACAATACGAGTTTATTACAATGATACATGGCATAATGCGTTAATTTCTGGTGCAAATGTAAGTTATTCCTGGGAGTTTGGAAATGGAACCTTAATGGATCTGGGAAATGGAACATACATAATAACTTTAAAAGCTCCACCAGCAAGAGAAGAACCTTATGATATCGTTATAGTTGCTCAGAAAGATTTCTACGAAACCTCTACTATAACGATTAGTGTAGTTTCTAAGCCGTCAGCTGTCATGCTTAGCTTAAAGGCTTTAGCGCTTGGCAGTGGTTCTGCAGTAGTTGCTATGGGTGGATTTGCTTCATGGTACTTTTACTTCAGGTTTCCACCTTTTGTTAGACTTGTTAGGAGTATTTCAAAGAGATTAGAGCGGGGAAAGCCTCTGAAACTTGGAAAAGTTAGGGATAGAAAAGAGATTATAAGCGACTTTATAAGAAGAGATTACCGTATTATCCTAGAGGAAATCCCAACGCCAAGCAGAGAAGGGCTAGAGGTGGAAGTGTTAGAGGGAGAAGTAGAAGAAGAATTGGTTGAAGCTGGAGAGGAGACTTTAAAGGAAACCGCCGAAACCATCGAAAAATTGACTGGTGTGAAGCTTCCAGAGGAGATAAAAGAAGAAGTAGAAAAAGAGAGAAAAGACGAGTAACTTATACATTTTTTAATTTTTTAAGGACTTTTTTTAACTCTTTCTCTACATCTGTGGCTGTGAATATTTTCTCAGCTAACATTTTGACTTCTTTTTTGAGTTTATCAAGTTTTGTTGTTTCTTCATACGTTAATATAGCTCCGAGACATTTTCTAGACGTGCCTTCTCCTTCAAAACATGCTAATACCTGTAAATTACTTATTTGAAGTAATGTTGGATCATTGGGTTTTAGACTGCTTCCCATCAACATGACTCTCTCTGCAATCGAATTGTCTATCGGAGCACTTATGGGAACTTTATGGCTTAATTTAGCGCCCTTAACTCTATCCCACTCTATAATAAAGAGACCATAGGGAATCTTTATCTCCCTCTAATTACGTTTTTAAGTTCTAACTAACTGTTTGTAATGAGAGGGGATAATAGTGTTATAGCAATTCTGATCGAATTAGATAAATATACTTTCGACAACATTGTTTATAAATCTTAATTTGCCAAAAAATGCTTCTATTTCGTAGGTGTTAGAATTATTGAAGACTTTTACTTTTAGGTCAGAGTAACTTAAACACTTCTAGACAATTTCGCTGTCAATGAATTTAAGCAAATTTTTAAATTATTGGGTAAGAATAATCATGACAAAATATGTGTGACAATATAACATCATTATAGTTAGATGAGCTCTCCTTGAGCTAAATTAAGTTAACATTTGCATATAGATGGTGTGAAGGTTGAAAATGGACAGTAAGGGGAGAATTCATTTCAAAATTGTTTATTATGGTCCCACGCTGAGCGGGAAAACAACTGCTTTAAGATGGCTTTATACAAATGTTAAAGGGTTAAAAAAAGGTAAGCTTCATGAGTTAAAGGGCCCTGACGGTCGTACGATGTTTTTTGACTATTTGCCAATTAGTACAACTGAAAATGTGATTTTCGATGTTTTTACTGTTGCCGGTGCACGTAGACATCGCCTTGTTAGGCAGGCGTTACTTAGAGACAAAGATGGAACAATCGCTGTCGACGGTATAGTTTTTGTAGTTGATAGTTCTAGGCGAAGATTACGTGACAATATAGAGTGTTTAAAAGAGATAAAAGAGATTCTCGGAGATAAATTGGGGAAAGAAATACCCATTGTATTCATGTTAAATAAACAAGATGTATGGGATGCTATGTCCAAGAGAGAACTCGTAAGAATTCTTGATATAGAAGATTTCCCCGTCGTTGAAACCGTTGCAATTAGGGGAAAAGAAGTAGCTAAGGCTTTTATGATATGCGCCAGAGAGATAATTTTAAAGAAATTGTATAAGTTTTGATCAGTTTCATTCTTCTCCAGTTTTACTCCGGAGGACACATAAATACATGTCCTTTTCTAAGGCCAAGAGTATTTCTTTGCTTTGGCCATTTATTTCTGCATCTATAGTAACAAACCTTACATCGCCTAGATCTAATTCCTCTGAAAGTTTTTCTATTTGGGTTGCAAAACTTTTAATAAATGCTGATAATGCTTCGGCTTTTTCGATTTTTAATGTGGATTGTAGAGGAAATCCTTCGTCGTCGACTGCAAGTACTCCTTCAACACCTTTAAACGATGATAAGTTTTCTAAGGCACTTTTAAAAGCAGCGGGAATTACAGGTTCACTTTCTTTTGTAGTTGAAGGCCCTCCTTGTTCACTTCGTCTCTCTATATTTTCAAAAGTCAAATATCGCACCTCCATTAAAGTAGTAATATTTCGTGCAATTTAATTTTTCCGATTATCAACTTTATAACATAACCAATCGGCGTTGCAAAACTAGGCTATACATTTTATTTCAAACTAACAGACAACGTATTTGATAATAAGTTAATCAGCTAATCATTAATGTTACCTTAAATCGGTTAAGGTATATTTTATGATTAAAAACATCAGGAGTACCAAGCGAATAAAGTGCGAAGTCAAAAGGCAGTGTTTGAATACTCCACAACACTAATATTGGTTGTATGGGAGAAATTCATTAGGGGTGTACATAAAATTAGGTTTGGGAGGATTGGAACATGGTTAAGATAAAATGGTTGGGCCATGCATGTTTCGAAATAAGGGGCAAGAATGTTACCGTTGTTACGGATCCTCATGACGGGTCCTCGATAGGTCTACATGCACCAAAGTCAGAGGCAGATATCGTATTAATAAGCCATGGACACTTCGACCACGCTAACGGGGTTAAATTTGTTGCTAAGGAAGACGCCGCCATACTTAAGGAAAAAAGTGGAGAATGGGAGGAAAAAGGTGTTAAAATTAGAGGGGTCTACTCGTATCACGATGAAAGTAGAGGTAGGGAGAGAGGCGGTAACGTAATTTACGTCTTTGAAGTAGATGGCATTAAGTTCTGTCATTTAGGTGACCTCGGTCATATCTTGACTTCGGACCAAGTAGAGAGAATCGGAGATGTAGATGTACTTTTTATCCCTGTTGGAGGAACATACACTATTGATGCAAAAGGCGCTACAGAAATTGTTGAGATGTTGAAGCCTAAGATTGTCATACCGATGCATTTCAAAATAGGTGGTTTAAGCCTACCTATTTCTGATGTTGAGCCATTTCTGGAAGGCAAGGAGAATGTGGAAAGGGTCGATTCATCGGAATACGAGGTGACCAAAGAAACTTTACCAGAAAAAACAAAAATAGTTGTTCTAAGATTATAAACTCGGTAGATGTACTAGGTGAAAAATATTTCCACTCTCACTAAGAAGTTTAAAGCCGTGTTTCTCATACCAAGGTACAAGGTAGCTAAATGTTTCAACCTCTATTTTTTTATCGCTGAAATCTTCTAGAATAGATAAGAGGATAGCTGTACCTATTCCATGACCTCTATAGTCCCTATTTACATTTATAACGCCTATATGAACGATATTTTCCTCCACTAGCACTGCAGCATATCCAATTATACTTATTTCATATTCGTCGTAAACCTTGTATTCTCTTTTTACGCAATCGTCAATCTTCTTTTCTTCTCTGATTACACGTATAGTATTAAGCAAAATCTTTCACCACGGCTCTCTTAAAAGTGGAGGTAGATATGAAGTAAGTGATTTATAAATATATCTAAAAGCTGAGAAGTTTACATGGCAGAATTTATGAAAAGGAAAGAAAAGAAGGGAAATTAATGTGTTGTCGATTTAGAGTTATTTAACTCTGACTTCTTGAACTTTTATCACAAATCTGTGAGTCCGTCTGGTAAAACCTTTTTCAGTTTCATAAGATATATGTTCAGGCTCAAGGATAATAACAACAGTTTTATAGGACTTTAAGTTAGGAAAATCTTCAAAAAGAGATTTTATAACATCTCCAAGTCTATCTGCATAGGGACAACATGTTTCTTCAATTTCAAATTTTTTCATATCTTCGATTTCTTTTGGTCTCCCTCTAGCTATGAAAATTTCTGTACCATTTATTTTTCCTATCTTTTTGGGAGGATCTGCATGCTCAATTTCAGCATCAAACACGGAAGCAGTCATTTCAGCATATCTTTCATGAAGTTCAATTTCCATAAACTTTACCTCCATACAATAAAACATCGTACATTAAAATAAACTTTTACCTATATTAGGAAAACGAAATTAAACATTTTATGTATTTAATACGCCTCGCGTAACAGTTTCATCTTTCGTAGGCATTTATAGACGTTCATAGGTTTAGGTACCTAAGTGCTAGCAGATAAGCTGATGTTGTGTGAATGTCTAAGCCGAGTTTTCTACTTAGTGGTATTGCATCTATACTAGTATATGCTGGTGAAACCGTAGCGAATACTCCATTCCTCTTCTTAACCATTATCTTCGCATGTGTTAACAAAGTCCTATAGGGAAAGCGTGAAATCTTTCTATTGGCGTTCTTATTCCTAGTTTTCTTGCGCTTTATGTTGTCAAGTTTCTCAAACGTGAAGTACCTAACGTTATGATGTGCAGCATAGTCGATTAACTCGCTAAGAGCTTTAAGTACAGCATCCCTAGTTTTGTTTGTCGAATACCCATGTTGCGTTATCTCTGGAAAATGTTTGTTTTTAATATCGACCATCTCTCCATGTTCGTTGATTATAACCATGTTTATCCTATCGCTATTTAAATCGAAACCAGCGATGTACCCACTCCTCTCAGACACCTTAGGATGATGATCATACTTAGCTACAATCTCCAATGGAACAGCTACATGGAGATAAAACTTACTATTATTTAAGGTGACAGCTACTGAATACGGAAATTCTGCATTAATTAATTCCTCAATTATCGGTAAATGCTTCTTACCGAATTTAACCTTACATTCGACCCACTCATGTCTCCCATCGGCGTGTGGCATCTTAATCAACACGGTGTCTTTTGATACAAGGCGTATATTCCTATTTCCCTTCTCACATGCTTTCCCAATACTGTATAGCTGTGGTTTCCTTAGCCTAAGTCTGTTTTGATTTGCATACATCTTTGCTCTTTGTAGTGCGGAATATGAATAGTGGGCGTTGTTCATGTACCTAGTTACCCTTTTTACGGCCTCCCTATCTTTCAATCCCTTCTTAAGCAGTATGAATGTCCTTTCAACAGCTTCTCTAAATAAACGCATGGTGTAGAATATTTTAGCTTTAGCAACTATATCGGGGAACTCTAACCTCCCTTTGATCGTTATGCATTCTTTTTCTTCACTACTACTTTGCCCTCCTCTATGTACCATTCTACGTAATCACCCCTCTTAAGATTTAATGCTAGACGAATAGCTTTCGGCAAAACAACTAGATACTTGGACGTTACCTTGCTTTCCCCAACTTTCACAACGTTCACCATACAATAGTTTAGAAAAACTTATATTTGAGTTTAGTGTACACTCTTAGGGATTCCGATGAACATCGAGGAGATGAGTCTCTATGAATCCAAGTTCGCTGAGGGGAGTTACGATAAGATGAGTAGCTCCCGTAGGAGGGCTTGGAGGATATCATGGGTAATGAATGCTTACGTAGGTCTATCAATGTCTACGTAAGTAGGAACCCATTAATATTTCAAGTGTATAAAGTTCACTCTACAAATTGCTCAAGAAACATTTACTAAGTTTTACTTTATTGATTATTAAAAAGGGAATTTGAGTTTTCTCTCCCCTGCAGCTTAATATGTAATGTCGACTTATGACAATAAACTTATTAATCGTTCAATATTTTATTTCTATACTTTCAGAGGTGTTAATATGA
>JAEOSG010000323.1 GCA_016840485.1 Candidatus Baldrarchaeota archaeon | reverse complement strand
TTTGATTTTGGTATAAAAGGGACTTGCATAACTTTTTCATAGATAAAAATTGTTTTTAATTTTAAGCCATAACATTATAAAAAATCATTTTATTTAGGGCTGGGGCTGTCAAGGAGTGCTGTTCCTCTTTGACAGAAAAATAGTTTTTTAAAGAGAAAGCGCGCTTTTTTCTTTCAATGGCCAACCTCAATTGAAATAATTAAGACGTCAGAATAAAAAATGGTTGGAATTTTATCCAAAAAGAGGGTGCGGATTTTAGGCTTATAGACAGTATTGCCGTTAAAAGAGATAGGAGAACTGTTTAATATGGATTATACAAGCATATCTGCAGCGGCAAAGGATTTTGAGAAATGCTGAAGAAAATAACAAAGAAAAATAGAAGAAGGAATTAGGTAAATGTCAAATGCAAAGACGCGACCCCTATTTCTCTCGCTTAGTCACAGACCCCTTTTTGATCTACATTTGTGGTTTAAATCTTCTTGCTTCAGGTGCAATCCATTTGTATGTAAAAAGCTTCGGTCGCCCATACTTGGTGCTTGCTTTTATCTTTTCTTGAACATAGCTTGCCAATTCTATCTTGTGTGACGCAGTAGAGTTCGCTGTTAGCGCACCTAACAATACATCAACTAATTGTATCAGATTGCTCTCATGTGAATCAACAACCGTGAATGTATGGACTTTTTTCTGTCGATGATACTTGATATTCGGTAAGTTCAGAGCATAATGAAACGAGTTGAATTTATATCGTTTACTTGATGTTTCATCTAAGAAAATGGCATATCTGGCAGATGCCCACATAGCTTGCTCAAGAAAATGGAAATAGGCGTGTAGAAATTGACTATCAGCCGACGATGCCAGCTTGCGCCAATGTTCCCCCTTGCTAATTTCCGATAAGATAAATGTAGCATATTGGTCATCAAGAAATATATCCACAAACTCGATGTAAGCGATCAAAAATCTCCTAGAAACCTTTGTCCACTTTAATTCACCGCTAAGACCAGTTCTAGCACGGAAATCCTGGATTTGCCTATCAAAAATATTAGCGCGCGCACGCGAACAGTGAATTGCACCAAAATGAAAGTTTGCTTTATCAGTGCCTGACTCGTCACAATAAAGATCGTAATACAGCTTACTCATTGCAGTGTACCACATATGTACGGCGCGCTAACGACTAAGCTCAGTGGCAGCGTGTAACGCCGTCCGCTGCAGCGACTTGTTAGACCTTATGCATTTTCTTTAGATCATTCAACAACCGCAATGTGTCTTCACGTGACCGTAGATTGAATGCATGAACATTTTTATTCCATGAATATGTCAATTTATTGAGCAACTTCTTGGTAATTTCCACCAAATCCCTAAGTTCATTTGGCGTAACTCTTGCTTCTTCGAAAACTTCTTCGACGGTGTGTGCAACTGAGCGATGACCGAATGCTTTATTACGTAGAATATTAACCTTTATCCATAAAGGCTTTGCCTCGTTTTTGTAAATACCTTCAAGTAAATCTAGCGTTGTCTCTGGCAACCGTGATTCATTTCTCAGTATCTTTAAGAAAGATGGGATGTTAAAAGTATCATCTCTTGTTTCGTATAGCCTGTAGAGTGCAAGGAGTAATGCAACGAAATGAGCATGAATAGATGTTTGGAAAAATAGGCCATACTTATTCATCACATTAACATATACTGGTCGGGTATCTTTGCTCTTATATACCCACCAGATCTCGTAGTTTAGCCAAGCCACGGTTGTCGTATGACACAGCTCGCTTATATAATTGTCAATGTCGGCACTCATCTTTTTAAGGGCTAACTATATAACCCTCCTCCGTAAAACCCACATTACTATGCCTCATAATCTCTGTCAATGAAAACCATTACAGGACTTTCCCAGAATTTTCAGAAGCTTTCCGAAAAGAAAGGTAAGGTAATCTCTTCAAAACAGTAACAACTTTAAAAGAAAACCCACAAATGGAGCAAAATAAGGCAAATTTTTTAAAACATAACTTCACCTAAAACATAGCCATGTTAAAGTTTCCATATTAAAACTTTTTCCTTTCAACCAACTCTACTTTTTAAAAAGCAGATTGCGAAGTGCCATCAAGACTGGCGAAAGCCACCCTGAAAGGCTTGGTCTTGATGGCTTAACGGAGCAATCTGCTAAGCTATAAATAGGTTGGTGAAGTTA
>JAEOSG010000322.1 GCA_016840485.1 Candidatus Baldrarchaeota archaeon | reverse complement strand
ATTTTAGATTAGGGCTTTTTCTATTCTTTTTGTTAATTCGTTTATTGCGTCTTCTCGTGCTTTGACCAGTACGAGTCTTCTAATTAGGTTTGGGAAGTTGTAGATTAGTTTTCCTTTCTCTTTCTTAATTAGTCCTAGTTGTTTTAGGTTTCGGATGCTTTTGTCGAATTCTTCGACTGGGTACTTGTCTATTAGGGCTGCTACGCTTACTCGTCCAAATTGTTTTGTGATTCTTAGTATTTCTCTTTCTAGGGGTGTTAGTCTGCTTATTAGGTTTATTGCATGCCTAACTATTATTTCTGCTCCTGGGATTTCTATTCCTTCCAGTTCTATTTTTACTTCGGGTAGTGGTTTTATTTCTGGTTTTGGTTTAGGTGCATGTACCTCGTGTTTAGCATGCTTGGGGCAGAAAATACCTCCACATTTATCGCATTTAAAGGCATGTTTATCGCAGAGTTCCGCATTGCAATACTCACAGTTTTTGACGTGGTCTGGGCAAAGCACTGTACGGCATACCTTGCATTGTTTTAAGTCTTCTTCGCATAGAAGTGTGAGACAATAGTTACAAACATATCCTGTGCTTAGTGTTTTTCCGCATACTTCACATTTTCCTATTTCTCCAACCATGTCAAAGGTTCTTATTTTGATTCTAAGCTTCTTGCTTGTGTTTTTGTTTTTAATAGTTGCTATTACGTAAACATATGGTACCCAAAGAACGATAGATTCAAGCATCGTTATTTCATTGGGTTTGGGAAGAATCCATTCATCTGTTATCTCCATTTCTTTAGCTGTAAGAATTTCACTTTTGATTTTCTCTGTTTCTTCCTGTTTTTCGCTTCGTAGCACGTTTAATTCTTTCTGTAGCTGTTCAAGTTTCAGTTTAACTTTTTCTATTTTCCCTCTTATTCTCGCTAAGCTGGCTTCTACACTTTTAGCTTTAAGCCGCAGTTTTTGGTCACCAGTTCTTTCAAATTCTTCAAGTAGCTGTGTTTTCTTTTCCTCTTCTACTCCTTCTTGAATTTCCAGTGATTTAAGTTCTGCTTCGGTTTGTTTAATTGACACTTCGAGTTTTGAGATCTTCTTGTTATATTTCTCCTCAATTTTTTCGATTTTTTCCGTCAATACGTTATTGTAAAAGTCTTCTAGGGCTGTTAAAACTTCATCTTTATATAGGGATGTATTTTTGCGTAGATAAACGTTTAAGAAATGATCTAAGAGTTTTGAGGGGTCTTTGTAGACGGGGATTGCGTATTCAGCCTTGAGTGGCTTTGATGTAAAGTCGCTGTGTTTCAAGTTTTTAAGGGAAAGTCCCACGAAGTCTTCTGTATCCCAATCTATGTTTTTCTGAGTTAGAGGAATGGTTCTTTCGAATACTAGATCTCCTACATGTATACTTCCTCTTATTGCTGGAACACGCTTCTCCATTGAGACTTTAGCTTTTAACATCAATAGGGGGACGTAGAAAAAGTGTTGTTCCTCAATTTTTAGATCATAGTTTCCTTTTACAAGTTCTTTAACAAGTTTCTTAATGTCCTTAGGTGAGATTTTTGATTTTAAAAACTGTTCTTTGAGTTGTACGATTTCGGGTTTCGCAGGGGAAATTTCGTATTCAAGCTCTTCAATTTCCTTTACTTCAACTTCCTCTTTTGGTGGTGTAATAGCTATTTTACTTGTGATTTCTTTAATTTCTTCTTCAACTAGTGGTCCACGGTGAAACGTCATTAACCATCTAGTTTTCATAAGTTTTGGTGGCCCTAAATTAGGATTGTAAAATAGGAATTCTCCTGTTTGCAATCTACTTAGGGAAGACATCAAATATTTGTAGTGTTCTGCTGTTCCTCCTTGGGCGTCAAGGAAACTTCTTAGCCCTTCTCCTATTTTGTCTCTGTCTCTTTTTGTAAGTAGTCTTCCTATTATCCATGTACTTACGTTTGTGAGGATTTTGTAGTCTACGTCGCCGGGGTTTTGTGTGGCGAGAATGCATCCGACGCCGAAGGCTCTAGCCTGTTTTATGAGAAGCATGATGTAGCGTTTGCTTAATGGGTTTCTTGGATATGGGGGCAGAAATCCGTAGACTTCGTCGAAGTAGAATAGTAGGCGAAGGTCGCTTGTTCCTCCTTTTTTGAGCATCCATTGATAGATGTGGTTGGTTACTTTTGCTATGAGGGCTTCTTTCTCGGATTGATCC
>JAEOSG010000108.1 GCA_016840485.1 Candidatus Baldrarchaeota archaeon | reverse complement strand
TTTCCTGTTATTAGTGGAACACCGGCGGTACACGCAACCTCAGCGAAAGGAGAATCACCAATATCATCCAGCTCCACCACAACCTCCGGAACAACCCATTCAGATTCAGCTTCTATATATTCCAGTAACCACTTCACATAATTATCGGGAAAAGAAAAACGTTGGCTCATCAAAACTCTCCTGTATTCTTCGAATATCCTCGAATCCACGCATAGTGTCAGAATACCATCAACAATCATGTTCAATATCTTCGCCGGTTTTCCATAGGGATTTATGATCCCCGATACGAGAACGTTGGTGTCAACGACCACCTTCACTTCTCGCTTCCCTCACTATTTCGTTTATCCTTTCTTCACTCAACTTGTGAAAGCCTTTTTCCATCGAATACCTTCTTAGCTTTTCAAGCGCTATTCGTGCTTTAGCCGACCTGATAGCTTTCTCAAGTGCGAATATATCCTCATCTTCCACCTTCACCACCACGGCAACGGGCTTACCATTGGAAGTTATAACCTCAAAGTCCTCCTTCCACAGAACAGCGGGATTCTGTCTTATCTCTCTACTTGTAACCATTCTCATGCCAGCACCTCCCCTACGTCATACATTATATCACACAATAAGTCCTCCAATTCAGCACCATTCACCTGGCGAAACCTCACCTTGAACCCATCTCTTATCTTCAAAGTCAAATATAATGCATCTGGTACTTGACACATCCGTATATAGGTCTATAATAAGTTACGGCCCTACTACTTAAACATCCCATTACCCTGAAATCCAATGTAATTAAGGGGGAATGTTATTGTATCTACTCAGGAAATTGACTGTATTTCTGGATATTGGCATTTTGCTTGCTTTCAATATATTCGTTACCAGAAATATTCTGGTAAGTTCGTTCTTTTCGGTTATGATAGTTCTCGGTTTGTACGCCTTTAGAACCTACGACGCAGAATACCTTCCCAGCTTCAACGAACAAATAATACGTGTGACATCCGGAACCATATTCGGTTTCGTGGGTGTTCTCTTTTTCTTCTATCTGTACGCTGATCAAATAAACAGATACAACTTCATATACAATTTCCTCTTTTCTCTTGCTGTATTTCCCGCCATACACATGGCGACCTTCTACATAACCAAAAACAACATAAAACCAACGAGATACCTCGTGATAGGCAAAAAAGACAAAATCTACCCCATCCTCAAAGAAGTCGAGGAAAAAACGTATGGAAAGCTCATATTCTCCGATTTCGTAAACCCGACATCCATAGCCCTTGAAGCTGGCATGGAAATGAACGATGCCATCCTCATAGCAGATCCAAAACTTGCAAAAGAAGTGAAGGCAACCATCGAGAAATTCAAAGAGCGCGGCGTTCAAGTGATCCACCTTCCCACATTAATAGAAAAACATCTCAAAAGAATCCCCCTCGAAGTGGCCGAAAGATTCAAAGAATACTACGAGCTCGCCTTTGAAAACGTCAACGGTTCCCCGGCGAAAAGGATATTGGATATACTCGTTTCTTCCATTCTTCTCATAATCTTTTCACCCATAATGCTTCTTATAGCCATAGCGATACTCATAGAAGACGGTCCGCCAATTGTCTTCAAACAGGAGCGCCTCGGCAAAGATGGCAAGGTCTTCATCATGCACAAATTCCGCAGCATGAAAAATGGCAAAAACGATGCACCAAAGTTCGCCGATGACGAACAACACCGGGTTTTGAAAATAGGCAGATTAATAAGACCCTTCAGACTCGACGAAACTTTACAATTCTGGGATATATTAAAAGGTGAAATGTCCATAGTGGGTCCAAGGCCTGAGCAGCTGGAATTCGCGAAAAAGTTCATGAAAACCATACCATTCTACTGGGCGCGTCACAGGATAAAACCCGGCCTCACTGGCTGGGCACAGATAATGTACAAGTACGCGTCCAGCGCCGAGGAAACCCAGGAGAAATTGAGTTATGATTTGTATTACGTCAAAAATAGAAATATCCTTCTTGATCTCGATATACTTTTAAGAACAGTGGAGGCAATGCTATGGAAGAGAGGGGCGAAATAGAGTTGAAGCGAATTCTTCAGTTGATTACGCGCTCAGACTGGGCAGGAGGTCAAAAGGTTCTTTATTCAATAGTTTATGGTTTGAAGAAATATTATCCTGATGAATTCGAAGTAGAGGTAGCGTGTGGTACAGATAATGGGATGTTAGTTCTAGAACTTAAGAAAATAGATGTAAAGGTTTCCATAATAAAGCATCTTGTTAGAGAAATATCTCCTTTGTATGATTTTAAAGCATATTGGGAAATCAAGAGCCTTATCAAAAAAAGAAAGTACGATGTGGTCCACACGCACTCTTCAAAAGCGGGAATTTTAGGAAGAGTTGCCGCGAGAAAGTGTGGAATTAAGAAAGTTATACACACTTACCATGGTTTTTGGGGAATTGAGCAATACAGGGGCATTAAAAGGAAGTTGCTTATTCTTTCTGAAAGAATCGCTTCAAAGTACTGTGATAACCTTGTTTTTCTCTGCGAAAGAGAACAGGAAAAAGCTAGAAAGTGGAAAATAGGGAAGAAAAACCAATACGTTATAATCCCAAACGCCATAATTCCTACTTCTCCAGTACCCGCAGGATTGTTGAGAAAGGAGTTGAATATTCCGAAAAATGTTAAAATAGTGGGAAATGTAGCAAGACTTGATCCACCAAAGAATCCAATTAGATTTCTTGAGATAGCAAAAGAGATTTTGAAAAAAAGGACTGATGTTATTTTTGTTTGGATAGGTGGTAGTATTGTGGAGGACAGCTGTGGAAAGAGAGTAACAAAGTTTCTAAACATGAACCCATGGATGAAAACAAAGGTTTTCTTCTTACCGTTCAGAAAAGATGTGGTAAAGCTTATGGCAGATTTCGACGTATTTCTTTTAACTTCTGATGAAGAGGGGATGCCTTTAGCAGTGTTAGAAGCGATGAATCAAAAAGTGCCTATTGTAAGTACGGATGTAGGGTGTGTAAAAGAGCTAACAAATAGAACCTATCGCCGAAATAGCGATCTTGTAAAAGGTGTGCTTGAGTTACTGCAAAATCCAGATAAAAATGAAAATCTTGAATTATCTTATGAAAGCTTTATAGAAAGCTATGTAGCGCTCTACAAGGGATAACCAATCAATGAGGGTTATTTTTATTATATTTTGCATATTCTTAAGGTTAGGCTTGTACTAGCAGAAAACTACAGGAGTTGGTCAAAATTGAGAATAGTAATGTCATCTCTCAAATTTTCGCCAGGTCACCTATCGCATATTATAGCTTACGCAAAGCTGTTCGAGAAAATAGGATGGAATGTACTATTATGGTTGGACGAAAGATACAGACCAATAATATCTGATTGTGAATTTCCTATTAAATGGTATCCGCAGTCGCTTCAAGAAAACATTAATGCCATTTTTCTAGCTAATGTTTCAATAACCAATCATATTATTTGCAAGGAACTGAAAAAAAGAAAAACGAAGATTATTTACCTTTACCACGAACCATGGGAAGGTTTTAAACAATATTTGAAAGAGGGGGTAAAGCAAGCTTTAAAAGCAGCCGTTGCTCATCATTTTTCTGTGAAAACACTGAAATTTTCAAATCTTGTTATTGTGCCTTCAGACTATGCCTTAAATCTCTACATGAGAAGGGATATGCAGTATAACAAGAATGTAATAGTAATACCCCTTCTTTTTGAAGATGAAGCAAGTGGAAAAATTGACTTCTTGAAGAAAGAATACTTTTCTTATATAGGTCATGCGGTGAAAGGTCATGCATTTGATTTGTATATAAATCTGATAAAATATATGTATAAGCAAGGTGTAGAAATGAAGTACGAAATAGCCACTAGGACCAACTTAAGCAAACTCTTGAAGAAAGACAAAACTCTGCAGAGAATGGTGAAAGATAGGGTTCTAAAAGTTTCCCATGGAAGGCCTCTTACAAATTCAGAAATAAATCAAGCGTATGAAAGAGGATTTTGCGTTTGGAACATCTATCGAAGATCCACTCAAAGTAGAGTCCTTCCCAAAGCTTATATGTTTGGAACACCTGTTATTGCAAGTAATATCGGAAGTTTCCCGGAATTTGTAGAGTCTGGTAAAACTGGTCAAATAGTTTCCTTAGGAAAAGTAAGCTATGAAGGATTAGTTGAGAAGTTACTGGAGATAAAGACGAACATCAGATCCTATAGTAAGAATACCAGAGATTTCTTCCTAAAGGTTTTTTACTATAAATCTTATGTTGAAAAAATGCAGAATGAAATTTTGTCAGGTTTGTTAAATAAATGAATACCCAAAAGTAGGATAGGTGATAATATTCATGATATTGGAAAGTTGAACTGAAAATGTATCTTAGCAATTCAAAATAAAGTAATATTTTGAAAAGGCTAGGAGAGCAAAACGATATTATATAGGTAACATCGGGAGTATGTGGTCTTTGCGGTAAGTCAAGATAAGTAAGAATCGTACTAATCCTTAAAAAATGTGAGATGCTTTTCAACGACTTGACAGATGGTAATATTCATAGAGAAAAGAGGCATAGTAAATGGGCAGGAACAGGAAATACTCATCAAAATTCAAAGTAGAGGTAGCCCTGGAAACTATCAAAGATGACAAAACTATATCACAAATAGCATCAGAAATATGAGATTCATCCATAGCAGGCTAGAGTCTGGAAGAAAGAAGACGTCAAGTATTACAACAGTGAAAGACCATACTAATCCTTGGGATACAAAACACCGAATGAGGTTTACTATGGTGAGGTGATTGAAAGAGCGTCGTGAATAAAAATACGCCGTTTTGTTGTCCAAGAATTGGGGAGTATCTTAATCCTGGTTACTATTGGAATTTATTGTTTTAAATTAATGAGGTGAATAAGGTGAAAGTTCTTCACGTTCTATGGTCAGATTATTTGTCTGGTGCTGAAAAGATAGTTTTAAAAATCTCTAGAATGATGAAGAGCAACTTTGGGGTAAGCATTGGAGTTGCCTGCTTTAATGGTAGCAATAGCGCCGAACATTCGTTGGAGAAAATGTTCAAGGAGGAAGGGGTAGAAGTTTTTACATCTGAAAGAAAACTTTTGCATTTTGTGAAGATCATAAAAAAGGCCATTATAACTTTTAGACCAGATGTTGTGCATTCCCATGATTATAGAGCAACTTTAGCAACAATACTAGCAAGGTTTCTTATTTTAAAGAATAGGCCAATTCACATTGCACATATTCACGACGCGTATCCGTTTATGGAAAGGATAAATCTTAAATCTCTTGTAGGATTTTTTGTATTATCACTTCCTAGTAAAATTCTTGCAGTGTCTGATCATATTTTAAATGGTATGTGGTTTTCAAAATTGATTAGGAATAAAACGTTTGTTCTTCTGAACCCTTACCTTGGGAAAGTAACGTTTATTTCACGGAAAGAAGCTATAAGGAAGAAGAACGTCGATTTAATTTTCGTTGGTAGATTAGTTCCGAAGAAGCATCCAGAAATATTCTGCGAGGTATGTAAGCGGTTAAACGTAAAAGGGATAATTATTGGTACGGGGCCGTTAAAAGATGAGTTAAAAGAAAGATACAGAAATAGTGTAGAGTTCCTCGGTTACAGAAAAGATGCGGAGAATTGGATGATGAAAAGTAAGTTTTTATTTCTTCCTAGTGAATATGAAGGTTTTGGGCTTGTAATAATTGAAGCTATAGCAAATTATTGCATACCGATAGTTACACCGTGGAAGGGTGTTACTAAGATAATCGAGTGCAATAAAACAGGATTTATCGTTCCATGGGATGTTAACTTGGCTTCAGGAAGAATCAAAGATTTGCTCGTAAATTACGGTGAGATTTTTGAAGAATTTTATAACACTCGGCTGAAAACGCTAGGTAATTTTTCTTTAGGTGATTATGTTGAAAAGCTGAAACAGATTTATGAAATGTTAGTGTGTCAAAAGGGAGGAGGAGATAGTTGTTTCTAATCTTTACAATTAACACAATTATCAATGTTTTATACTTGATGTTTTTTAATGATTTCAATCTTGTGATTTTAGTTACGATATTTGCTATGCAATTTATTTTGATTTTATTATTAAGGAAAATTCACAAATTTAAGAGTAGTTTTTTGATATTAATTTCACTTTTAATTCTTTCTGTTCCTACTTCTTTTAGAAATGTATTTGGTGGCGATTATGGGGATGTTCCTGTTTCCTGGTATAACGTTTATTTTGTACTTTCACTACTTACATTTTTACTTTCGAGTAGAAAGTTTGAGAAGTTGCCAATAAAGGTTTCTTTTCTCTTTTTTATTTGGCTCATAATCGAAGTACTTCATTCATATGATTTTTATAATGCATTAAAAGACGCTATTAACTTCTTCCCTCTGTTGTTTTGCTATTTCATTAGCATTAAGAATATAGTCAGAAGTTTCACCTCTACCTTGCTGATTTTAATGGATTTGTACGTTGTAAGTGCGTTGAGTCTTCTGTTGCCTTTGCTTATACAGATTTTCTTGTTTTTAATGCAGGGCGTGGCTTTGGGAAAGCTGGACATTATGGCGGGTAGGATAGGTTTTGGTGTAATATTTTCCGACTATAGTTTTCTTTCACTATTCTTTAGCACTGCTTCCATGATTGCTTTCTTTATGAAAAAGCGCAGAATAATTGCCTGCATACTTTTATTAGCTTCAATATTAACCACGGCTAGAACTGGAATGTTTTCTTTTGTATTGAGTATAATGTTTTTGGGTATTTTGGATTCTGCAAAAAGGGCGAAAGGATTGAAGCTAATAAAAACATTAGGGGTAGTCGTATTAACTGGTGGGATTGGTTTATTAATTCTCACAAACTTGCGAAGTGGGGATATTCTAGATCCTGCCGGGCGATTATCTTCTATGGAAAAAGCTTTCTCAATTATACTTAAAAATCCATTATTTGGTGTGGGGTTAGGAACAGAAGCTTTCAAGGAAGCATTTGGTTTTGCTATTCCCCACAATATTATTGTTCAAAGTTTGCTTCAAATAGGAATACCCGGAACGGTATTTTTGATAATAATTTTTGCAAATTTGTGGTTTTCTCTTTGGAAGGGAAGGCCCCAACTAAATGCTATCCTCTACAGCTTCACAACTTTGTTGGTAGGAAGCATGTTTATTCCTGACATAATAAGTAGCCGATTTTTAATGGCAATGATTTTATTGTTGAAAATTGCTCGAGAGGAGAGAAGAGTGTGTTACACATAGTCATTTATTCAGAACTAAAAAGATGGCATGGTGGAAGGGAACGATGGTTGAAATACTTTTTGAAAGGTGTATATAGCAAATTTGATAAAATTTGCGTTTATTTCTTAAAAAAATCAGTGGAGAACAGGGATGAATGTATAGATCAGGATTTCTCAAGGTGCAACAATATAAAATGGTACCCAGTAGAAGCGTCAAATTACGTAAGTTGGATAGTAAGAACTTTTACAGAAATTATTTCAAAGATAAAACAGGGCGATATTCTTGTTTCTGTTGGTTCAGGACCTGAAGCTATCGTTGGAATGATCTTAAGAAGATTGAAAAGAATCAGATTCGTTTTGTGGTTACGTACAATTTTAATATCGGAACTTTCTAGAAGAAAAAGAAGGCTTTTTGTGTTGTTGGCTGGTTTTATGGAAAGGTTAGCGCTAGCAACAGCGGATATAATTATTGCTAATGGCCGTGATACAAAGGATTATTATCAAAATCTTACAAAAAAGCAAATAAATGTAATACCAAATGCTATAGATAACTTTTTCCAGCTTTCAAAAATTGCACCACCAAGATTTGGAAAGCCAATAAAAATTGCATTTATGGGAAGATTCGTCGAAGAAAGAGGTAGCAATTACTTTGTTGAATTATCCAGAAAATTAAGTAATGACAGTCAATTTCAGTTTGTAGTATATGGTCCATCTTATGGAAAGGAAAGGGAAACGTATCAAAACCTAGTATTTAAAGGACATTATTTTCCGGAGGATCTTCCGCTTATACTGCCAAATGTGGATATTGTAGCATTTTTGCTCCCTTCAAAAGGAATTCATGGGGGTGGAGTTTCCCACGCGTTGCTAGAAGCCATGGCGGCGAAAAGATTGATAATTGCTTGGCAAAATCCTATTACAAGCAATTTATTAAATGATAAAAATGCGATATTGGTAAATGAAGGAAATCTAGACGGAATTGTTTCTAAACTAAAAGAGATTGGACGCTGCCCTGAAATATTTCTTGAGAAATGCTTGGAAGCTTCAAAAACTGCACGAGAATTTTCTGTGCAAAATCATGTTATCAAGTTTATTCGTATTGTTAGGGAAGAATAGGTAGTGTAGGAAAGTGTCGACATCGGTTATAAAATAGCAAAAACGTCGATCAAAAATGAGCAAGGACATCGGTCAAAATTGAGTGGCAACATTTGAATATCTTTGATAGAATTAGAAGAGATTGAAAAAGTGCTGGATTCTTCCCTTCAAAACTGGAGCAAAGAAGATAAAGATGTTCTCGAATTGATAGAAGAACTACTAATAGCCCAGAAGAAAGAATATGAAAACAAGAAATACATAACAGCTCTCAGATACAGTGGATTACCTTTCCACAAAACTCTGGAAGAATTCGATTTCAGTTTCCAACCCAGCATAGACAGGAAACAAATGATGGAATTGAAAACTTTGAGATTCATGTACGAAA
>JAEOSG010000034.1 GCA_016840485.1 Candidatus Baldrarchaeota archaeon | reverse complement strand
AGGCGACCTTGCAAACTTTGACGCTGTAAAATTAACGGAAACTTTCGGGAAAAACATGGCTTACTATTTTATTATGCTTGCTAACGGTCAGGATTATAGCGAAGTAAAGGAGAAAGCAAGAAAATCTATTGGTAAGGAAATCACGTTTGAAGAAGATACCGATAACATTGAAAAAATATTAGAGGAATTGTCTTTTATCGTTGAAAATCTTGTTAGAAGAATTAAATCAGAGAAATTGACCTTCAGAACAATAACAGTTAAGCTACGATACTCAAACTTTGAAACACATACAAGAAGTAAAACCTTTAATTCGATACTACTTAACTCAAAAAAGATATTTAAGAAAGTTAAAGATTTATTCCTGACTGCATACGATAACGAGCAAAAATTAAGGCTAATTGGTGTGAGATTCTCAAATTTAACTGATTTATCCTCGCAAAGAACGTTATTAGAATTCATTAACCTGAAAACTGGTTTAACGAAATAAATTGGGAGTAAAATAGATTATTATAGTATATTGTTATCCTAGTGCTTGATTTACTAGTTCTATTATGTCGTACATTTTGAGATTTGAACCATAGGCTTTTATGGCATCGCCGATGTTTCTGTAGCAGAATGGGCATGCGGAAACTATTGCATCTACTCCTAGTGCTTCTGCTTCTTTTACTCTTTCATAAGCGATTTCTACTGCCCACTGTGGGTAGCCTGATTTCACTCCTCCTCCTGAACCGCAACACCAGGAAACTTCTCTGCTTCTGGGCATTTCTACGAGTTCGATTCCTGGAATGGCGGTTAATACGTTTCTAGGTGCATCATATACTCCGGAATGTCTTCCTAGGTGGCATGGATCATGATAAGTTACTTTCATGTTAATTTCCTTTTTGAACTCGAGTTTTCCGTCCTTTATGAGTTGTTCTAGTAGTTCTGTTGTGTGTAAAACTTCAAAATCATGTTTTGCTCCTAGCATATCCCCGTATACATCTCCTAGGTAGTCTATTTTCCATGTTCTGTAGCATCCAGCACATGTTGTTACTATTTTCTCTGCTCCAGCCTTTTTAACTTCGTTAACGTTGTGTTGAGCTATTTTGCTTACCGAAACCCATTCTGTTTCCCATTGTCCTGTTCTTAGAAGTGGAGAGCCGCAGCACCATTCGTCTTTTAGAATTGTGAAGTCTACTCCTAGTTTCTTGAATACTTCCACGGTGGCTAGAGCTAGTTGTTTTTGCCTGTAGGATGATGTGCACCCAACAAAGTATACGATTTCGGCTTTTTCTGGAAGTTTAATATCGCTTGGAAGCCAATTCAATCTGTCTGCATGTTTTTCCATGTAAGGGTTATGTTCTTTGCCGGTATGCACTCCGAAGGCTTTTTGTCTTCCAGGTAGTTCCATTCCAGCTTTTACGTATTCCGCTCTTAAAGCTTCAATTATTGCAACAATTCTATGTCTATATCCGACTTTGGGTTCTTCTAGTGTGCATTGTTGTTCGCAGTTTGCGCACGTTGGACATGCAAAGAGTATGTCAACTATCTCTGGGTCTTTAATGTCTACTTCTCCTTCAAGTACGGCTCTTGCTAACCAAGATTTCCCTCCAGCAAAGAAAGTTTCGAATTTGAATTTTTCTCCTGCTGGGCATGAAGGTTCAAAGGCTCCTGGAGGCCACCCTTTCTTGGTTGGCCATTTCCATGTGAATGTGCATAATCTACAGTGTAAGCAATTATATATGTCATCCTTAAGTCTTTCAAGATATTTATACGTCATATTTCTCCCTCCTATGGAAGTGCAAGTCTTCCTGGGTGCATAATACCATTTGGATCTAACACCTTCTTTATCTTCTTAAGTAAGTTATAGTAACCTGCCGCTTTCGACATTACCAAAGGTGCGTGGACCATGGCGTTTGGTCTGTAGGGTATTCCTCCCATGTCCAAGAATATTTCAGTCATTTCAGTGTCGAGACGCTCAACTTTTTCAAATTCTTGTGGATCTTTCGGATCAAAGAGCACAATTGGCATTAAAAGCCCTTGTCTGCCGTGGTCGATACCTGCTAGCCAGACCACGGGTGAGAACTTGTATTTCTCCATTAGCTGCTCTGCGATTTTTGCGAATTTAGCGGATTCTTTCCATGGGATATACCAGGTTATGAAGAGTAGTCCTCCGCCTTTATGGCCTGCATATGGTACTGATATTCTGTTGGGCTTTGTTAGCCTTGCTATTATTTGTTTTATATCTAGTTTCCATTCGAAGAGGTTTTCTTCACCGTATTCTTTCTGATATTTCTCGAGAACGCTTCTAATCTTTTTCTTTATTATTTCTAGTTCTTCTTGTGTTTCTGCTCCTAGTTCAAAGTTCATCCAGACTTGTGGTAATCCTTTTGGTTTAGGTCTTGGAGGCCACACGTATTTAGCTCTTCTGCAGGTTGCTAAATGGTAGTTTCCTCCTTGTGCTAGGTCAACTATTTCATGTTTCATAACTTCGAGGCAAGGCTCAATTAGGTAGTCCCAGTCGCTTGCGCCGAAGGCTAAAACCTCTCTGTATTTTGGCAGTGGAAATATTTTGATAGCCATTTTAGTTACTATTCCAAGGGTTCCTTGTGAGCCGAGAAATAGACCTGTGAGATCTGGGCCAAACATCCATCTGTAGAACCATTTTGAGGTCGGTAATGCTGCTGAGCCTGTTCTTATTATTTCTCCTGTTGGTAAAACGACTTCTAGGCATAGTACATCGTCTGCTGCTGGTCCGTATTTTGTTGCTAGGAAGTGGAATCCTCGGTCAAGGTGGTCTCCAACTATTGTTGCGGCTGGTGGCGCTCCATCTGGGATTCCAGGTCTGTAGTCTGGGTAGTGTTCTTGCATGTATTTCCATGCTTGTGCAACGGTGACCCCTGGTTCTACAACCATGTATCTGGCATCTGTGTCAACTTCAATTATTCTGTTCATTCTACGGAGGTCTATTAGTATGCCTCCTCCGTATACGGGTGTTGCCACTCCTCCACTTAGCCCCCCTGATTGAGGGATGACAGGGATTTTTTCTTTATTGGCTAGAATTAATATTTTTCTTACTTCTTCGACGCTTTTTGGTCTTACTATTACTGCGGCTTCTCGTGAATGTATGTCCATGATACCTTTTGTGACGTAGCCTGCTCTGATTGGTTTCGCTGTTGATACGTTTTCGGGACCAACTATGTTTTTCAAAGCTTCAATTATATGCTCCTTCATCCCACTCCACCATTTTAACTCATTATTTGCTGTTTTACTGCTAAATTTTATAATTAGTTAAATATAAGTCTTGTGTAACTTCTAAGCTTTAGAGAACATTATATTTGCATAGATATATGCAGATATGACATTAGTGCGCTTAGTGTTTTAATGTGATTTTAAGCTGTTAACTTAAACCCGAAAAGAGGGCAAAATGTTCATGTTATGAAATTCCGTAAAAATTTATATAGCAAACTTTAAGGCGGGATTGAAGGGGTGTTGAACTAAACGTTTTAAATAGAGAGAAATCGAAAGGTATTAAAACATATGTTTTGAGTTTTAGATTTTTCTAGTGTTTTGTTGGATATTTTATCGGATTTCCTCGAGAACTGTATATTTTTCCTTGAAAATGGTGATGAACGATTTTAATCAAGCATTTTGACTCTTAAAATTTTACGGTGACTTAGAATTTAGGATTTTGGTTCTTTAGAGATTGAAAAAAGTATAATTCGAGATTTTGCAGTTTTATATTAAGTATTCGAGAGTTCCAACATAGTTTACTACGGAAAAACTTAATTCTTAAAGCTATATATTAAATAACTAAGTTGACATAGAGTCATATTAAAGGAAAACAATAGTTTCCTTAGTGGTGATAATTGTGTTTAAAGATGCCCTACTTGAAGAATTAAAGAAAAGGGTGGAGAAATGGGAGAAGGAATGTGTCCAAGAATCCCTAAAAAGACGACCAGAAAGGCAGAAAGAGTTCAAAACCCTCTCAGGAATACCCGTTAAACGTGTATACACACCCTTAGACATTCAACACCTAGATTACTTCAGAGATCTAGGTTTACCAGGAGAATATCCATTTACACGTGGTATTCATGCCACAATGTATCGGGGACGTTTTTGGACAATGCGCCAATTCGCAGGTTACGGAACAGCGGAACAAACCAATCAAAGATTCAAATACTTATTAAAGGAGGGGGAAACAGGCCTTAGCATGGCCTTTGATTTTCCAACAATAATAGGATTGGACTCGGACCATCCCATGGCTATTAATGAAATTGGTATTTGTGGTGTAGCGGTTGACACGCTTGCGGACATGGAAATAATTTTTGACGGTATTCCTCTTGACAAGGTTACGACTAGTATGACCATAAATGCTCCAACTCCCGTGCTTCTTTCAATGTATATCGCTGTTGGAGAAAAACAAGGTGTACCAATGCATAAACTTGGAGGAACCGTTCAAAACGACGCACTAAAGGAATTCATTGCGCAGAAATCTTATGTATTTCCGCCTGAACCAGCGGTGAAACTTGTTACAGACGTTATAGAATTCTGTGTCAAAAATGTACCCAAATGGAACCCTATAAGCATTAGTGGCTATCATATAAGGGAGGCGGGAGCCACAGCTGTTCAAGAACTTGCATTTACCATTGCTGATGGTATAGCTTATGTAGAAGCTATGCTGGAAAGAGGAATGGATGTTGATGAGTTTGCCCCTAGATTGTCGTTCTTCTTCGCTTCTCACAACGATTTCTTTGAGGAGATTGCTAAGTTTAGAGCTGCTAGACGTATGTGGGCTAAAATAATGAAAGAAAGGTTTGGTGCTAAGAAACCTAGATCCATGTGGCTAAGATTTCACACGCAGACTTCTGGAGTCGCACTAACTGCTCAGCAACCTGAGAATAACATTATTAGAGTTACCATTCAAGCTTTAGCTGCTGTTCTTGGCGGTACACAGTCTCTTCATACGAATAGTATGGATGAGGCTTGGGCTTTGCCTTCGGAAAAAGCAGTGAGAATAGCTTTGAGAACTCAGCAAATTATAGCTCATGAAAGTGGCGTAGCAAATGTTGTTGATCCCTTAGCAGGCTCCTACTATGTGGAGTGGCTTACCGATAAGATGGAAGAAGAGGCGATGAAGTATATTGATAGAATAGATAGTATGGGTGGAATGATTGAGGCAGTAAAGAAGGGATTCCCTCAGAGAGAGATTGCTGAGAGCGCTTATAGGTTCCAGAAAGAGGTAGAGGAGAAAAAGAGGATCATTGTTGGTGTAAACGAGTACATTGACGAGAACGAGAAGTTGGAGATACCGTTACTACGTGTTGACCCTGAGGTTGTTAGAGTGCAATTGGCTAGGTTAAAGAGAGTTAAAGAAACTAGGGACAATGAGAGGGTTAAGAGGCTTTTAAGCGAGTTAAGGAAAGCAGCTGAGCGGAATGAAAATGTTATGCCATATGTTTTGAATGCAGTTAAAGCCTATGCGACTCTTGGAGAAATTATGGGTGTTTTGAAGGAAGTTTACGGTGAATATCAAGAACTGATAATATTTTAAAGGAGGATAAACTATGAGTTCGACTGGGAGGAAAATTAAGGTTTTGATTGCTAAGCCTGGATTAGATGGGCATGATAGAGGAGCAAAAGTTGTTGCAAGAGCTCTTAGAGACGCTGGAATGGAAGTCATTTACACCGGGCTTAGACAAACACCTGAACAAATAGTGGAAACAGCAATACAGGAAGATGTTGATGTTGTTGGCTTAAGCATTTTATCTGGAGCACATATGACTTTACTGCCTAGAGTAGTACAATTATTGAGAGAAAAGGGAATGGACGATGTTTTAGTTATTGCAGGCGGAATTATCCCCACTGATGATGTTCCAAAGCTTAAAGAGGCAGGTATAGCTGAAGTCTTTGGCCCTGGAACCCCGCTGAAAACTATCATTGAATTTATTAAGAAAAACGTTAAAGGGAAAAGATGATTTACTGGAGAGCTTTTAGATGAAACAAAGCATCGAAGAACTGGTCCAGAAGTTAATTGAAGGAGACAAATTTGCTACAGCTAGGTTAATTAGCTTAGCGGAAAACGATCCAAAAGTAGCTCAAAAAATCATCTCACTAATTTTTCCATATACAGGTAAAGCTCATGTAATCGGTGTAACCGGCCCTCCAGGCAGCGGTAAAAGTACACTAGTTTATAGACTTGCTAAAGAATGGAGAAAAAGAGGAAAAACAGTTGGCATTGTTGCTGTTGATCCAACAAGCCCCTTTACTGGTGGCGCTTTACTCGGGGACAGAATTCGAATGCAAGAGCTCACGTGTGACAGTGGGTGTTTTATTAGAAGTATGGCTACGAGAGGCACGCTTGGTGGACTTGCTAGAGCTACGAAGGACGCTGTTAGAATTTTAGACGCTTCAGGCAAGGATATCATAATTGTGGAAACAGTTGGGGCAGGCCAATCAGAGGTAAGTATAGTGAAACTAGCCCATACGATACTTGTTGTTTTATGTCCAGGTCTTGGAGACGAAATTCAAATTTTAAAAGCTGGTATAATGGAAATTGGAGATATTTTCGTTGTTAATAAAGCTGACCGGGAAAACGCTGATGAAACAGCTATGCAAATAGAGGACATGCTTAACATGGCTTCTACTATTCGCTTTAATGAAACTGGATGGATACCGCCGGTTGTAAAAACCTCTGCGATACACAATATGGGTATTTCAGAGCTAATTGACAGAATTGAAGAACATTGGAGATTTCTGAATAAAGTGAACAGGGATGTTTACTTTAGGAAAAGAGTTGAACAAGACGTTATCGAAGCTTTACGAAGCAAGATTGAACAGATGGCTTTAAATCATATAATGAAAAACGGAGAATACGATGAATTAATTAAAAAGGTTGCAAATAAAGAAGTTGACCCGTATACTGCGGCAGACATTATTTTAAATAGTATTCTTCATAGAGAGGAGGAACCCAAGGAAAATGAGTGATTATAGGTTGGAAAAAGGAGTTGTACACGTTTATACCGGGAATGGTAAGGGTAAAACTACTGCCGCGCTTGGTCTTGGGCTTAGAGCCATTGGCCACGGACTAAAGGTGTACATGATTCAATTTATGAAAGGTGGATTCAACTACGGAGAATATAGGTCTGTGAAGTTGTTACCGAATTTTAAAATTGTTCAATTTGGGAGACCAGAGCTCGTAAATCCATCTAATCCAACGGAAGAGGATGTTAAGGCTGTGAGAGAAGCGTTAAACCATGCAAGAGAAATTATTATGAGCGGAGAATACGATGTTGTTATTTTAGATGAAATAAATGTTGCCATAGATTTTAAACTGATAGATGTACAAGATGTACTAGAATTAATCAAAAACAAGCCAAAACATGTGGAGTTAATATTAACGGGTCGATACGCTCCCTCAGAAATCATTAAAGCCGCTGATCTCGTTACTTTTATGAGAGAAATAAAACATCCATATAGACAAGGCTTACCAGCACGTAAAGGCATAGATTATTAACATTCGAAAATTAATGGTTTAAAATAAAAAGAGGTTATAAAGACTGTCTACACTATTTTATTTTTATTCCATACAGCCTTGAGATTTCACGTGATATTACATATCGTTGAATTTCGTTTGTTCCTTCGTATATTTCGAATATTCTGCAGTCTCTGTATATTTTTTCGGGTGTTGGCAACTCTTTAATCGGTACGTATTCTGGATCCATCATGTAACCTCTACCTCCAAATATTTGAATTGCTCTGTGAGCTGCGAAGGTGGCTGTTTCTGTTGCATAGCACTTTGCCATTGAAGCTGGAAGTGTAACTTTTCTACGTTCAATTTGCCCTTTAATTGCTAAATCTCTAAGATAAGCTGCTCTATATGTTAATAAACGGGCAGCGTCAATTCTCATAGCCATGTCTGCAAGCATCCATTGAATAGCTTGGAAGCTTATTATTGGTGTTCCAAACTGTACTCGTTCACTAGCAAACTTTAACGCTTGTTCAAAGGCAGCTTGCGCTGCACCCAAACCTTGAGCAGCTACACCACATCTACCGTGATCCAACGCGTCAAGTGCTACATATATTCCCCTATTTTCTTGTTCAGGTCCACCTAGGATTTGATCTTCTGTAACCTCCACATTTTCAAGCTTTATTTCACTTGTCGGGGCTGCTCTTAAACCAAGTTTTTTCTCCTGTTTCGGAAACGATATTCCTTCCATGTCTCTCTCCAGTATGAATACTGTTATGCCTCGAGCCCCTGCTTCAGGCTTTGTTTTTGCAAAAACCAGAAATATGTCTGCTATGTTTCCTAGCATTATAAATTTCTTGTAGCCGTTGATAATGTATTTGTCTCCTTTCTTTTCTGCTTTAGTTTCTATTGATGCTACATCTGATCCAGCGTTTGGTTCAGTTAAAGCATATGATCCTACTTTTTCACCTTTTACCAGTGGTGGAAGATATTTCTTCTTTTGTTCCTCAGTGCCGAACGTGAAGATCGGGTTGCAGACAAGTGTCGGTGTATAGTCAACTATGACACTAAAGGTTCCGCATACACGAGCTACTTCCTCTATCGTAATTATCTCTTTTAGGAAGCTTTCCCCTTTTCCGCCATATTCTTTTGGTATATGTTCAGCTAAATATCCACGTTCACCTATTTTCTTATAGAGATCCCATGGAAACTCTTTTCCGAGGCCGTCAAGATTTTTTTCTTCGTATTCCTGTCTGAGAGGTGCTAGTTCCTTTTCGGCAAACTCTCTAACCTTTTTTCTATGTTCTTCCATTTCTGGTGTAATATATGGAGCATATAATCCCATGGACACTTCAACTACCCCTCATAACCCATATTAAACCCTTATCAAGGTAGAAGCTAATCGTACAAAATTTAAGAAACCTATCTTATAACATTTTTGGCGCATCTCTGTATTTTTTTAATTAAACAAAGATATGTTATTAATCAATCTATGTAACCAAAAGACTCGCAATTATTGGTAGCTTTCACTGGAAGGTTTCTTAGAGAAACCAGTTATTAAGGATGAAACTCACACACTTTTAGTTATTTGTGGGTCTTAGTGGAATGTTTTATGTTTTAATTTTTTCCATACTTTTTCCGCTAATTTCATAGCTTTTTCATAATCTTTAATACTTAATCTAAACTCGGTTCCGAGCAGACGTTTAAAGTAAGTTTTTAACTGGCTAAATGTTATTAATTTATTATACATTGCTTCGATAAGAACACCAAGAAGCCCTGTCACTTTTAATCCCCGTATTTTTGCTAGTAATGTGCCTACCCGTTCATCTATGATCACTAAGTCTGCATCTTCCTGTTCGGCTAATGCTATTACTTCCCCCTCACCTCTACTAATATTTGATATTTTCATTAAAATTTCAACTTCGCTTTTGGCTTCCTCAGTTAGGTTTGTAACTTTTATCCACCCATCTTTTACCCCTTTCTCCACTATAAAGGCATCAACAGCGTTTATTTCAATACCTTTCTTCACAACTTCTACATACACAGTTGGTGGAATGAGAATTTCGTTATAAAGTTTTTTAAATAAATCAATAATACTTATTTTCGCAGCATAAATTAAAGGAGAAGCGTTGCATACCACTTTACGTTTCATTTTGATTCATCTTAGATATTAAATCGTCAACAAATTCTTCTAAAATTTCAATATCATAGTGATATGGTATGCCTCTTTTCTCTAATTCGTCTACCATTTCCCTAAGTGGAATGCCTGCTATCTCTGCAGCTCTCCAAAGAGAGACCTTTTTATCCCTATATAAGGCTAATGCCTTTTCAATTTTGTACACTTTTAAACCTATTCTTATCAATTTTTGAATAATTGATGATCTATCGGTATTTTCATCTTTAGCTATCTGTTCTATTTCTTTCAATAGTTCAGATCTCAAACGTGTCGTAACCGCCTTTGAAACCAATTGAATCACCTGTGTACATAATATAGCTTTTGTACACATATAAATTTACCGCAACATTTGATTTAAAAAGCTAAAAGAAAATCCGGCAAAGTGATGTAAACAAGAACAGGTCTAAAATAGATTTATATACCAAAAATCTACATTGCAACCCCTAAGCCCTTTAAATCCTAAAGAGTCTTTTTGCATTTTCTTCAAGAATTTTCTTTTCGACTTCAGGTTTTAGGCCAAGTTTTTTGAATTCTGACAGCCATCTTGCAGGTTTTATGAAGGGGTAGTCAGTCCCAAAAAGACATTTGTCGCTAAGTAAGCTATTCACGTAGCGGATTAATGTTTCGGGGAAATATTTTGGGGCCCAGCCTGAAAGATCAATATAAACGTTTGGTTTATGCATAGCTATTGCAAGCATTTCATCTAACCATGGCCACGCAGGATGAGCGCATATTATCTTTAGTTCTGGGAAATCTGCTGCAACATCATCAACGTAGATTGGTCTAACGTATTTTAGTTTTACTCCTCCGCCTCCTGGAAGACCAGCACCCCAACCGGTCATTCCTACATGGAATAAAACTGGTATTTTTAGTTCTACTGCTTTTTCGTACAGCGGATAATATTTTTTATTGTTGGGGAAGAATTGTTGTGCTGCTTGTTGAAATTTTACTCCTGAAAGCTTTAAATCCTCTATTGCTCTCTCTAACTCTTTAACTGCAAGTTTTCCTTTGTGAGGATCTACACTTGCAAACCCTATAAGCTTCTCAGGATATTTATCCACAATTTTTGCGATATACTCGTTGGAAACTTTGGGCAGTCCTGTGGCTGTTTCAGCGTCCCACGCTAAGAGAACCATTTTCTCGACTCCAGCTTCCTCAAACTCTTCTATCATCTGCTCTATGCTCTTTATTTCAAATGGTAGACGGAAATATTTGAAAGCAGCCTCCAAATATTTTCCTCCAGCATCCACAAGATACTCCTTTGTAGGAGGATGAACATGAACATCAATAGGCGCCATTTATACTCCTCCACCAAGCTCTCACATATTTATTTTAGGGGTGTTTACTATTATAAGTTATATGAGGGTTCCTTTACATTTCCACATAGTTTTAAGAAATTTTATTAATATTTAAATGTTGAAAATAGACAGTTATTTTGTTTTTCTTGCTTCTTCTCTAACTAATCGTCTAAGTACCTTGCCTACGGCTGAGGTTGGTAACTCCTCTCTGAACTCGACTTTTCTTATCCGTTTGTATGGCGCTACTCTTTCCTTAACCCATTCAATAATATCTTCTTCAGATATTTTCCCCACATATTCCTCTTTTAATACTATGAAAGCTTTTGGAATCTCACCTGCTTCAGGGTCTGGTATACCTACAACGCAGCAAAGTTTTACTGCTGGATGCTCATATAAAATGTCTTCAAGTTCTCTTGGATAGACGCTATAGCCTTTATATTTGATTAGGTCTTTTTTCCTATCAACTATTCTAAAGTATCCGTTTTCATCCATTGTAGCGATATCTCCTGTGTATAGCCAGCCGTTCCTAAGTGTAGCTTTTGTTTCTTCAGGCATTTTCCAGTATCCTTTCATAACTTGTGGACCTTTGATAACGAGTTCTCCTATTTCACCTGGCTTAAGTTCCTTTGTCCCGGTTTCAAGATCTACGATTTTAGCATCCGTATCTGGGAAAGGTATGCCTATAGTTCCTATTTTTACGGTTTTCAACGTTGGATCCGGTGGGTTAGCGTGCGTAACCGGTGATGCTTCGGTTAAACCATATCCTTCGATTAAGACTCCGCCAGTGAGTTGCATGAATTTTCTTTGTATTTCAGGTGGGAGTGGTGCAGCTCCTGAAACACAGTAACGTACTGAAGAAATATCGTATTTGCTTATTTTTGGGTGGTTTATTAAGGCGGCGTACATTGTTGGAACACCTGGAACCAGGGTGACTTTGTATTTTTCTATTGTTTTGAGGACTTTAACTGGGTCGAATCTTGGGAGTACAACGACGGTGCCAGAGTTTAGGAGCGCGCCATTCATGGTGACGGTCATACCGTAGATGTGGAACCAAGGTAAAACTGCTAAGGTCACGTCTATTCTTCTTTTTCTGATCCATTCCCTGAAAGTTCGGGGATCTTTCACATCTACACCTTCTTTAACGGCTTCCTTGGCTAAGTCGCTGTTTCCCCAATATGCTGAAGCAATGGCGTTAGATAGCAGGTTGTAGTGTGTAAGTATTGCACCTTTAGGAATACCCGTTGTTCCACCGGTGTATTGAAGGACAGCTATGTCTTCTTTAGGATTTATTTCAACTTTTGGAGGATTTGGTGGATATTTCTTTAAAAGTTCTTGGAAAAAGTATACATCTGAGTCCCTGGGAACTTTTAAGCTAGGTATCTTCTTCAACAACGTGCCTAAAACTCTTTTAACCGCAGGTAAATATTCTTTAATGCTAGTTATAATTATGCTTTCAAGTTTCGTTCTATTTTTCACTTTTCTGATAAGTGGGTAAAAAACGTCCAATGCAACTATTGTTTTAGCTTCAGAGTTATTAAGTTGATATTCGAGTTCTTTTTCTTTAAATAGTGGGTTTACAGCTGTTACGATAGCCCCAATTTCTAAGGCTCCATAATAGCTAATAGCAAACTGCGGAATATTAGGGAGAAACAGAGCGACAATATCTCCCTTGGATATACCTAAATCGCTTAAGGCTGTAGCAAACCTATCTACTAATTCAACAAGTTCTCTGTATGTTAGTTTAAAGTCCTCGAAAATTAGTGCAATATCATTTGGATATTTTTCAGCTACCTCCTTTAACGCTTCAGTTATCGAAATATTTGGATAATCAATAGATGTCGGTAAACCCTCTGGATAAAATTTAAACCAAGGTTTCTCTTCCATCTCAATCCCCTACAACGTAAGATTAAAAGGTCTTAATATAAAAATCCAGCGGTAAAGCTGTAGAAAATTAATCCGTGATAGGGATATCCATCTTACCTCACATGGGAGCTTTTAAATTTTTAAGAGTTCCAGACATTCTCTATGTAAACTTTTAACCGCAGGAGTTTAAATTAGTAAATTCTTTCAATAATACCGTCGAAGTCGCTATTAAAACTCATGATATAGGGTATATCTGCAACTTTGATGAGTGCCAATGATGTACAGTCAGTAAAACTTAGTCTGCGATCAGAATACTTGTTAAAGAGTTTCCATGCATAAGAAAAAACTTCTGAGTTAACATATAGCAAGTTAAAGAGCTTTGGATATCCTTTAAGTTCTCCTAAGATAAAATTACCGACAGTTTGCGCTAAATCTTTCCGACCTGTCTTTTTAATAATAAAAGTTACAATTTCATCAAATATGTAATCAGAAGTGTATAAAGTACCGTATTCACCAAAAAACGCATTTTTTAACAATTCTACAGCACATTTATGGTTCTCATCCCTTTTATTAAAGAAAGCTACAAAAATGCCAGTATCAATGAAAACACTCAAATTTGGTCCTCCACATCATATACAACTTTATCTATCTCTTTCTCAGAGGTTTTAACGCCCCAGTCAGATGAAAGAGATAAGACTTTGCTCATTTCACTTGAGGATAATGGAAATTTCAGCTTAGAAAAATATTTAATCAGATCATCAATATTTGAAGTGCCTAGTTTTATAAGAGCATCCAGTATTTCATGCTGAGGAATTTTACGGCCCAGTTTTAAGGTTAACATTGCTTGAAGTTGTTCCAGCCTTTTTTACTCTCTAAACTTATTTTCACAGACGTCGACATAAATTTCACCAGTTCACTTTATACTTTTCTACTAAATATACTTTTCTACCATAGATTTTTTCCAAATTACTAAGCCCGTTAAGTAGTCATCACCAACATCTATCTTTCAAGTCTAAACTCTCTTTCTTCGAAATATTTAGAAATCTGAGTCGACAAAGTTTCAATGAAATTTACATTCAAGCCATTGCTATCCTAAGGGCCAAATAATTGACAATTTTAACTCGTAACTCAGTAGGTTTCGAGATTACAATTATTCTGACTTAACATGTAAGATGCTAAGGTAACGTTATTAGTGTGATGCTATCATATATGGTATTGGATGATGAAGCTACCCGGGACCGAATTTGATGAGGAATTACAGGATCACTGAAAAATTTAACAAATTAACATTTACCTCAAAATTAGGAGACGAAGCATCTAGAGGTGTGAGAACCAAAATCTTAAATATTGCTTAAATACTCGAATCTTAGGTGAACTCTTAATGTCTTCAAAAAAAGTTGTAAAAAAATTTAGGAGAAGGATTGGTAGAGTAAGACGTGGAAAACGTTTAGGAATAATTAAGCCTGTATGAGGTTTTTGCATGCCTGTAAGAGTTAAGGTTAAAATAAAATCATTAAAAGGAAAAGAAGTTATTACATCGGCTCTTTTAAACACAGGATTCACAAGTTTAGAACCAGATACGCTCATACCTAAAAACCTAGCTAAAAAATTAGGTTTATGGCCTCCACCTGAAAACTCGATACTTGAAACACTTGACACAGCGGGAGGAGAAGTTCTAAGCTATGTAATTCCAAAATCAGTTGAAATAACGATATTAGCCAAAACAAAAAACTCAGAAACCATTAAATGTAATGCCATAGTCTCTACACATGAAAAAGAAGTTCTCTTAAGTGATGCACTAATAGAGGAACTAAAAATAGAAATAATTTCACCTAAAACGGGAATATGGAGATTTAAAGGAGAAACCGAAGAAACTAGTGTAGAACCAGAATACTGGTAACACAGATTTAAATTTAAAACTATTTTACTGTATTATTCTGCCAATGGAATTCAGTTTTCTAATTATGTTTCTGTTACTTCTTTTGCCCATTTGGTGTCTTTTTCTTCAGCTCTTCTCGCAACATGGTAAATATTGTTTCGTAAAGCATTTAATTCCTTGATTGCATCATACTCTTCCTGAGAAATTATACCTTCCTCGAATAGTATTTCAGCAGCTTCCAAAAGGTATAAAAGGTTTCCTATCATATTTTTTAAATGTTAATGCTTTGAGAAAGTATTCTAGAGATGAATGGAAGCCAAAAATTGCAAGATCGTATAATTTGTTTTCGTAACATGCAATCGCTTCTTCGAAAAGTCTTTTTGAAGCATCCATAAAGTCATTTACTAACTGTTCTTTCTCATTCTCCAAGATCTTCACCAACCTTAAGGCAAAAGTCTCAGCTTTTCATCTTTAACAATAACAAAAACATCAATATCACTACCCTCACCGAACTTACCACTCGCTAAACTACCAAACAGTATTGCTCCCTCAATCTTGTCAGCCTCCTTTCGCAGTAACCTCATCAATAGTTCAACAGTTCCCGTGCAACCATAACATCCACCTAAACTTCAAACAACAACCAAACTACAATCAGAAAATGGTTCACACATTATTAAATTTTGTCAAACACACATAAACTTCTTCACCACAAAAACACTCTACTTCTTCTATTTTAAATTTAAAACGCTTTGCCATAGAACCACGAAACATTGATGATGATCATGTCAACATTTAATTTTGACACCTAACCTTCGAATTATATTATAAATTACTGTAACTCATTTAAAACAAAATGTTTAACTTTCTGTATTAATTCCTCAGTCGATTCGAAGAAAAACACTCTACTTCCGATATAATGTTCTTTGAAAGCTCCTTTCTCTAACATAAGCGAAAGTTTTGCCCCTTTTCTCACGTAGACAACAGTTTTTTCCGTAAGCTCCCTTTTTGCAAGAATTATTCCCAACTCTAAAATGTGACCTATACCAATAATAAAACGCTTCTCATCACACTCTATAACATTAACTATAAGATCTGAAAGCTGCGCAAGAATATAAAACTTATTAATCAAATCCTCTTCAAGCAACTTGCCAAAATCTTCCATAATAAACGAACATATGTCCTTAATCTCCTGCAGTGAAATTTTTAACTTAAATAGTTCCTGTTTCGGTGATATTTCCCAAGATCCATCATCATTAACATATGCACCAAGAATAAATATCTTCTTCTTTTCAAATGTTTCTTTCCACATATCTTTTCCAATTTCTCAGCCAAACCCTTAGCAAACTCAAATATCTTTTTCCCATTTTCTATTTCTTCCCAAAGGAGAGGTTTTGAGATCTCCTTGGACATTTTACACACCTTGGTTGCAGTCATCTAAGACAATGTTTTCTCAATAATTTTGATATTTCCGCTTAAGGATTTCTACCTCAATGTTGGTTAAGTTAATATTGAATAACTTAATGAAGATCGATATATTTATTTATTATTTTACTCTAAAATTGAATGGAGGCGATAATAAATATGCATGCAGCATCAAGCGAACAGGAAATAGAGAAAATTAGAGAAAAACTTGAAATAATTTCCGAAAAAAACCGATTCGCAATATTGACAGTGCTTCTCGCCATCGGAAAACCAGTTTCATTTAGTGACCTACTAAAAATTACCGGTTTAAACCCAGGAACCCTTAATAACCATTTGAAAAAACTGGAAAAAATAGGTGTAATTGAGAAAGAGGGAAAAGCAAAGTGGAAAAGAAACGAAAAACGATCATATTATCAGATTTCAGAAGAAGGAGAAAAACTACTCAACCACCTAGGCATAGGAAAATCCAAAGAAGCCCTAAGAAAATGGCTTCAGGGAAAAACAGCAGTTTAACAAAACAACATATATATTACTTAAAAATTCTATCGAAGCAATACGCGAAGCACTTTTGCCTCAGAATCCAATACCACCCTCCATCGATTGATAACTTCCCTACCAATAATTACCTCTTCACCAAGTAGTTCTGGTTCAACAGGGATATACACATTTACATCTCCTATCGGAACATATTCCCCTCTATAGTATAGGTATGCGTTTGCAACATACACTTCGAATTCGGATCTTTGAAACAACGGGTTTTCAAACTCCACAGTTTTAATTGGCTTAATACCTTCAAAAAGCTTCACAATATCAATATTGGGGTAAACTCCACCATCAAAACCAGTATCCAAAATAGCAGGTCCTCTTGCCCTAAACTCACCAACCTCCAACACTAAAGTAAACCACAGAAATATCCAGTATCTTAGTACCGTCCAGTAAAAGCCATCTTCAATATAGTAATATATACTATTTTCTGTCCACTTTTTCCACAATCCATCTACCTTTGATCCTCTTACTAGGATATCTAGGAGACCTAACCTTCAAAAAACCGCTCATCCTAAGCTTCCACAACACAGTTGGATACATTTTAGGCTCTTCAGCAGTTCCAAGTTTTTCCTCAAGTATCCTCGCTATATACTCGCTTCTACTCAAACCGACGTTCTTAGCATTCCTATCAATTATCTTCAAAAGACGTTCAGGCAAAGAAATACTAACTTTACGAGAAACCATTCTTACCACAATATACTACCAAGTAGCAAAAACATATAAACACTGCTACTTAACTTACAAAGATATAAGAGCTTGGATTTGAAAAATTCACTTTGCTAACATATTTATAGCAAGCTTTAAATTTTATCGATAATGTAGAAATTTATTGCTTAGATACGGCAAGAGGTGGTCTTTTGATCGTTTTAAACACTATTGAGTCGATTGTGTTTGGGTTGTGGTTTGTTGTTGTGGGTTATTACTGGCTTCTTTTTGGCTATTACTTGCTATTTAGGTATTTTGAGAACAAGAGTTTATTTAATCTCGCTGTTGCTCTCTTTTTCTTGTCGTTGGCTATTGGACGGGGGTTTTACGTGGTGTTTGATTTTTTTATGGTGGAGATTAGGGACGTTTTTTCAATGGATTGGTTTATCTTGTATTAGTGCTGCCATAACTGTGAAATTATTCACTAAGAGGATTATTCAGTACCCTTTTATCTTAATACCTATAGTTATTGCTTGTGCAATATTGTTGGTACCATATAGGTATGTAGATACTTTGAGGTTGTATTTGATTTATGTTTTGCCCCTATATATGCGATTATTATTCCTGCATTCTTTTTCCTGATTGCTTGGAGAATTGCTGGGAGAATAAGAACGGGTGGCTTACTTTGTGGAACAGGTTTCCTGATACTGTATGCAGGGAGGGTTCTTCATGCTACTTTAATAGAGCCATGGCTTGAATCTATAATTGGTTGGAATATCTTTGCACTTCTTCCACCGTCGCTTGTGATAATAGCTCTTTTCTTTATAGTTAGTGGAAGTCAAATACTTGGAAAATGAGTTTGGCTCCTACTGGGGGCGTATTAGTTTTACTATTTTCATTTTTATTAGTTCTTCTATTTTGCTTCTTACAAAGCTTTCAGATACACCTAGTGTTTCAGCTATTTCAACGATTGTTTTGTTTCCGTCACACAAAGTTTCGCGATCTTAAGGGTTTCAGGTTTTAGGAATCCAAATTGCTCAGCAAGATTAAGGGAATCTTTTTTAGCTAGGGGGACTAATTCTCCAATTTTTCCATTCATAAGAATTTCATCAATAGTTTTTTTGGAATGGGTAGAGTTCCGAAACCGTTCCCGCCCAGTTATCTATAATGTTCTTGTATTTTTCTTCAAATTTTTTGAGAACTTTTCTGAGTGCATTTTTTATTTCTTCTTCGTCATCTCTATAGTCGGCTATTACTGCGATATACGCGGTGGATGACCGCTCAAAAACTATTCGGTAACCTTTTAATTTTATTTCTTCAAGTTCTTCCTCTGCCTTAACTATTTCTCCTATAAAAGATTTTAGGGCTGATATCATTCCTGAGAGAAGAACACCATCAACATCTATTTTACCGTATTTTCTATCAAGAAGATGTTCACCTGCATCAGCTTTAACTAAAACTACAGCATGTATCATTCTAATTTCTCCTCTAATTAAGGTAGTAAACCTCGTTATGACGTGTATTTAAAGGAAAATATTTGTTATTTGAGTTTTCGTGCCATTTGGTTATTCAGACATTATAATAATATTTTATCATTAGTTCATCATTAGTTCGGTTACTGATAACCGATTACCAATAAATCAATGCTTAATACTATAAATGGGAATAGTCAGCGTTTATTTATAGTGGCTTTTTTTAGTTCAAATGGTTTCCATCCCATTTTCTTTCTAAATTCGTTAACTGCTTCGATGGATTTTAGTTTGTCTTCTTTGCTCATTTTTTTGGATTTTAGTACTGCCATGAATAAGACATAGCTTCTACTGTGAATCTTTTTCCGTGGGACACCGTGTTTAAGGTCTTCTTCGAGTTCTCTGAGTATTCCTTTTACTTCTTCAACGCTACTTAACCCAGGTTTGCCTATATCTCTGACTTCTCTACCTAAGTATAGGTTGCCTTTCTTTACTTCAACAAATTTTCCTTTCTCGAATGTTATTCTTCCTTTAACGATTCTATCGTAGAATTCCCAGTTGTCTCTCCACTCCGGGTTTCTTTCTTCTAACATGTCAAGAACCATTGATCTGATTTCACGAGTTGTTACACCATCTTCAACCTTTTTACTAACTTCATCCGCTATTTCTTTTGCATCCTTTTCTGTCGCTCCCGCGTTTATACAGGCTTTTACGATTTTTTCTTTGTCAAAATCCTCAGAACTGCCATCCATTTTTACTACTCGGATTTTCTTAGCCAAGTCTTTCACCCTCAAAGTTTAGAAGCGTTTATTTGTTTAAAATAGGCGTATACAAAATTATAAGGTTTACCAAACTACTCGAGTACACCGCTCACTAAATACTAATCTCGTTTCCTGGATATCACAAATTTATTCGAGTTATTAAGTAGCTTTACCTTATTTAATTTAGGTTTTGCTTGATATCAACTAAACTATATAAAGATGGAAAACTAATGTTAAATTAAATATAGATTAAGTTTGGTGGTTTATATGGAGATATTGGATGAAGGGGAAGGGGAACTTTTAGCTTGGTATGACCCAGATGAACATAGAAAGTGGATTGCAAAAAAGCCTAGAGACCTCATAGATAAACGTATGACAATTAAAGAAGCAGTGTCAAAGTTTGTTCATGATGGAGATTACATAGCTATGGGAGGCTTTGGACACATCAGAGTTTCAATGGCTACAATATATGAGATTATAAGGCAGAAAAAACGGAATTTAACTATGGCTGGGAAAACAGCGGTGCATGATTCTGATATTCTTATTGCTGCAGGATGCGTTAGCAAGATCGAAGTTGCATATGCTTTTGGACATGAGTTAAGAGGACTTTCACCAGCTTCGCGGAGGGTTGTTGAAACAGGTAAATGTAAGGTAGTGTCTGAGTGGTCTAATGCTGCCTTTCAATGGAGGTTCTTAGCTGCTGCAATGGGATTGCCTTTTATCCCAACAAGAGTACTTCTTGGAACAGATACGTTCAAGAAGAGTTCTGCAAAGGTTGTAAAGGATCCGTTTAGTGGAAAACCTATTTGCTTGGTTCCAGCATGTTTTCCAGATGTGGTTTTTATGCACGTGCATCGATGTGACATCTACGGTAATGCGCAAATAGATGGAATCATTGTTGAGGATTTTGAACTTGCAAGGGCAGCTAAAAGACTTATAATAACAACTGAAGAGATCATAGATCACGAAAAAATTAGAGAGGAACCTTGGAAAACCGTTATACCCTACTTCTTGGTAGACGCTGTTGTTGAAGTTCCATTTGGAGCACATCCATGCAATATGCCCTATCTTTACTATTTTGACGAGGAACATATAGGTGAGTGGCTTAGACTTTCGAAAACAGAGGAAGGTGTACAAGAATACCTTGACAAATATGTTTATGGTGTAGAGACTTTCGAAGAGTATCTGGAGCTTGTAGGTGGAATTAAGAAGCTTAACTATTTGAGAAGATTGGAGAAGTTAAGAGAAAAACTTTATGCACCATGGATAGGGGGAAGTCTAAATGAGTGAGGTTAAATATTCTACAATAGAGCTTATGGCTTGTGTAGCAGCTAGAATACTGGAGGATAGGAAATCTGTTTTTGTTGGAACTGGGCTTCCAATGATAGCTGCTATGTTGGCTCAAAGAACCCATGCTCCCAATCTGCTAATAGTTTTTGAAGCTGGCGGTATTGGTCCGCAAATTCCAGTGTTACCTATTTCAGTTGGTGATTCCCGTACTTTCTATAGGGCTGTTGCAGCTTCCAGTATGCATGATGTTATGATGCTTGCGCAAGCTGGTTGGATTGACTACGGTTTTCTCGGTGCAGCTCAAATAGATATGTATGGGAACATTAATACAACTGTTATTGGTCCATGGGAGAAGCCTAAGGTTCGTCTTCCGGGTAGCGGCGGAGCAAATGACGTAGGTTCTCTATGTAATCGTACAATTATATTGATGAGACAAGATGCACGTAGGTTCGTCGAACGGGTAAATTACATAACTACTCCCGGTTATCTTACTGGTCCTGGTGCGAGAGAAAAAGCAGGGTTGCCAGAGGGCAGTGGTCCATATAGGGTGATTACGCAGCTGGGTGTTTACGGGTTTGATGAAGAAACAAAAAGGATGAAGTTGCTTTCGGTGCATCCTGGTGTTACTATAGATGATATTAAGGCGAATTCTCAGTTTGAAATATTAATTCCCGAAGAGATTTCAACTACTGAGCCACCGACAAAAGAAGAGTTGAAAATACTTCATGAAATAGATCCTACTGGAATCGTTTTAAGAAAATAATCATCTATTTTATTATTTTTGCTATGTGATTTATTGTTTGAATTTTTTCTTTAGGATGTTTATTGCTCCTCCAGCTTTAATTATTTCAAGTAAAAAGTCTGGGAGACTTGATGCTTTAAGGGTTTCTCCCGTTGTTAGATTTTTTATTAATCCGTTGTCAAGGTAAACTTCAAGTTCATGTCCATCTTCAACCCTTTTTGTGATGTTTTTGCATTCTATTGCTGGTAAACCGAGATTTATAGCGTTCCTGAAAAATATTCTAGAAAAGCTTTCAGCTATAATTGCCCCAATACCTAAATGTTTGAGGACTAGAACTGCTTCTTCACGTGAACTTCCGCAGCCGAAGCTATGTCCAGCCACTATAATATCTCCTGACTGGACTTTTGCTGCAAAATTAGGTATAATAGGTTCAAAAGTATGAGAGCTGAGTTCAGATAAATTTCTTATTGTCAAGTATCTGCCAGGAATTATGATATCTGTATTTATGTTATCTCCAAATTTCCAAACTCTTCCCCTAATCTTTATATCCATTTTATTCACCCAGCATATTTTCTGGGATCCGCTATTTCTCCTTCTATCGCCGAAGCTGCAGCGGTAGCTGGTGAGGCTAGATAGATGAGTGAGGTTTTGCTTCCCATTCTTCCAATAAAGTTTCTACTACCCGTGGAAACACAGACCTCTTCATTTCCTAATACGCCAAGGTGTCCTCCGATGCAGGGTCCACATGTGGGGTTGCAAACAACTCCTCCAGCTTTAATAATGGTTTCTATTATACCTTTCTTTAATGCTTTTAGGTAGATCTCGTAGGAAGCAGGTATTACTATTAGTCTAACATCTGGATGGACTTTACGGTTTCTAAGTATTTTAGCAGCTATTTCTAGGTCTTCTAGTTTTCCATTGGTGCACGAACCTATAAAAACTTGATCTATTGGAGTTTTTTCTACTTCTGAAACAGGGACTACGTTTTCAAGGCTGTGGGGTTTAGCTACTTGGGGTTCAAGTTTTGAAACATCAAAATTGATGATTTCCTCATATTCTGCATCTTTATCCGCCTTAACTACTTTAAAAGGTTTATTTGTTCTGCTTTTCACATATTCTATTGTTTTTTGGTCAGGTTCAATTATCGCGGCTTTTGCACCCATTTCCACCGACATGTTACACAAAGTCATTCTCCCGTCAACACTCAGCGCTTGAATCGTGTCGCCGTAAAATTCTACAGCTTTATAGTTTGCGCCTTCTACCCCCAGAGTACCTATGACATGTAAGATTACATCTTTTGCAGTCACCATTTCAGGTAACCTTCCATCAATTACTATCTTTATTGTACTTGGAACTTTGAACCAAAGTTTACCTGTCGCGAGGACAATTGCCATGTCGGTGGCACCTACACCTGTTGCAAAAGCACCAAAAGCACCGTGAGTTGTTGTATGGGAATCTGATCCGACTATGAGTTCTCCAGGTCTTACATGACCCTTTTCAGGTAAAACTAGGTGGCAAATCCCTGCTCGCATATCATACCAATATTTAATTTTATGTTCCTTAGCAAATGAGCGACATATCTTATGGATTTCAGCTGCTTCTACATTTGGAGCTGGAACCCAATGGTCTAATAATGCCACAATTTTCTCGGGATCCCAAACTTTATTTACTCCTGCTTCCCTGAGCATTGCTGCTACTCTTATTCCAAGAACCTCGTGAACCATAGCCACGTCGATTTTAGCGTTAACTATTTCACCTGGCTCAACTCTCTTCAAATCGGCATGTTCCGCAAGTATCTTCTCAGTTATAGTCATGCCCATGGTTAGCCCTCAAATAAGTTAGTGAGTTTACAGAGTTATTAAAGTAAAAATGTTATGAGTTTACCTAGTTCACATTTTACATTGCAATAATAAGTAAATTTGGGTTTTGAATAAAACGCAATTTTAAAGTCAGAGTTGTTTTAACCTTTACACTGCTAGAAATGAAAGATTGAAATATCTTAGACCGGCATAAAACACGTCAACTGTAAATATTAAATTCGGTAATAGTGTAGCTGGAATAGTTATTCTAACGTAAGCAATTGCCGTGATCCCCCTTCTTGTTGTTAACTGTTGACACAAATAATTATGGGAAGAAAGAATGTTAAAAAAACTAAGAAGTATGCATTCTTTGTCCGTGCTATGCGCGACTGACTATGTTTAAATCCAGTAAAATTTAAAACATCGCGAATCATAGAGCTTCGTGGAGTGCTAGTGTTTTTTCTTTTAATGTTTTTTCCTCGTCTATTCCTTCAAGTTTTGGCCATTTTTTGTATTCACTGGTTCGAGAATAATTTTATTGTTTTCAATTTTTACAAGTAATTTGTCCCCCTTTTTCAGATTTAAAGCTTTAAGAATTTCCATTGGAAGCTTGATCCTCCCTTGAACACCATACAATGTAACAATTTTAATGGCAAAATTACCACCACATAGTATTTGGAATTATGATTTTATTTAACTAGTTGTTGTAACTCCTCTTAAAACTGTCAAAAACTTGTAGGTAATAAGCATTAGTGGAGTTAGAACAT
>JAEOSG010000321.1 GCA_016840485.1 Candidatus Baldrarchaeota archaeon | reverse complement strand
ATACTGCAACAATAGATGTTCCTTCACTAAAAGAAAGGTTGGAGGAGATTCTCAAAAAGGAGGAAAATAAATGAGCGGGGTTCGGGACTCTCACAATCCTTCGGATTGCTTGGTGCTAACGCACTCACTTAACAGGTGCATATCCGACTTCGCTAACGCTCAGTCCAAATTCCTCGCTCCGCTCGGACTTCAGATACCCACCAAACGTTAGGCGACATTCTGAGAGGTGGTATAGGATGAGTGAAGATTATATTATATTACATAAACAAGATCCAAAACTACCAAAAATTAGATTATTTATTTTATTCATGTGGAGAGATAATCGAATTCCAAATGGTTTTAATTGGTCTTTATCAATAGACTCTAAAATTAAGGCTGTAGATGTGTTATTTAATGAGGTCTTAAGTCAGATTCCAAAGTGTTTTGAGGAGTTAGAAGAGATAAGAAAAAGAGGATTTGGTGGTGGAGTTGAGTGTCTTAAATTAGCTATAAAATATGAAGTTTTCCTTAATTCAATATATTCACTATGTGAAAATTTAAGTAGGATTGTGGCTTATTTATATCGTGAAAGGAATCTACCTCAGAGCTTTAATGCTCAAAGAAATAGATTTCTCAAGAAACCAGACATTGATCCGGATTTTACTAAAATTCTCGCTAATATTACATGGTGGGATGAAGTTCATTCTATAAGATCTGAATCTGTACATTGCTTATCAGGATTTATTACAATTTCTAGTGCCACAGAACTTGGTTATTTTAATCGCCCACAAAGTAGAAGAAACGGTGCCCCAACCAGTATTTTGATAGATAATATTGAGAAACATATTAGACAGCTTTATAATAACGTGAAGGAATTTTTATTAGAATTTGGAGAACATTTTATAAAAAATATTAATCAAGACGCTTATATAGCATTACCTTGTTTAAGGACATCTTCTGGACTTATCGGCATAAAAGGTATATCCCTCAAAGGGTACTTAAATAATGATGCAGGTATTTGTTTAACACCTGACTTTGATTGTCCACTAAAAGAGACATGTGGAGCACATAGAGAACAGGTGAAAAATAAATGATGAGAACGTCGCCTAACAAGCGGATTTATGCTTTCGCTCCGCTTCACCCAAATGTCCCCGCTAAATTTTTATTTGCTATGCCTATTATTTACCCAATGTTTGGCGGGGACACTTCGCAGATCCGCTTACCGTTAGGCGAAATGGCCGGTTTAATAGTAGGAGGCACTGAAAAATGAAGAATCTCATAAAAAACTTAAGTCACGAGAGTCTTTGGGTAAGAACAGGGTATGCTTTCATGTTTTTCTTTACCTTCCTAGCTCTTGCCTACGCTTTCGGTTTTCTTTTCCTGCCAGAAGGCATTATGAAGGAGCTGCCCTTACCCTCGGTTATGATATTCGAAGAGAAAGAATCTCTCCTTTCTTCCTTCACCAAGACCTTAGTTTACAATCTATTTATGCTAGGCCTCATAGTGGGAATGAATCATTACAGAGTTCGATCGTTCACTCTTGGTTATCTTCCACTATATGCTAATACCGTTATGATGGGGCTTTTTGCTGGGACAAACTCTTTTAGTGGAGGTATATCAGCCTACACCATGGAAGGGTGGCTATTGTTCCTGCAAATTGGATTCCTGGAGTTTTCAGCGTACATTTTTGCATGTGTTGCCACGGTAAATTTAGCCATGTTTCATGCTGAGAGATGGCGCAGGGAAAAGTTCAGGAAAATACGGAGATTTAAGGAAGTAAAACTGTCGAAATATGAACTGTTATTCCTATTAGTGAGTTTAATTCTTTTAGTTGTAGCAGCATTCAACGAATGGAGGTATATCTGATGGAGATATCGGCGCCACATCGGCTAACAGGAGGATACGTGGCTTCACCTTCGGTTACGCCCAAATCCTGCAAAGCGGGACTTCCCATATCCCTAACGTTGTCCGAAATGCCTGCCGTCGCCCACTAAGTTGTAATTCATTCAGCCGAAAGTCTTAAATACACGGGTGTTATATATATCTAACACGGTGTTAGAATGATATAACAATAATAAAGGTGATAAAATGTATCAGAAGCAATTTGCAATATATGCAGCCGTGGTATGTGCGATAATGGGAGCGGTAGTTGGATATGGAGTGTCCAAAGGAAATGCATTATTGCCTGTGATCGCATTTAGTATAGGGATAGTCTTGATAGCATTGGGTAAGAGGG
>JAEOSG010000320.1 GCA_016840485.1 Candidatus Baldrarchaeota archaeon | reverse complement strand
GTTTAAAACTGACTTATATAGGGAGTTACTTATTAGAAAAACAACTGCAACCATGTATCCTGCGGTATCTGAAAATGACATTATGCAGCTTGATATACCAATTTTACCAATAGATACACAAGAACATATCAGAGATCTAGTAATAATTGGTTTTCAAAGTAGAGAAAACAGCAAGAAACTTTTAGAAATAGCCAAAAGAACAGTGGAAATTTACATTGAAAAGGACGAAGAAGAAGGATTAAATTATGCAAGAAACAAACTTAATGAACTTAACATTGAAATCAATTAATCTCGGCGGCGTGCGGAACTCTTCGCCTGCTTTCGCAGGCTCGCCCTTCGGGTCTGCTAACAAGTGCGTATCCGATTTCGCTATTGCAAATGCCCACCGTCGCCTTGATGTGGGGCGATAAGATGTTGAATTCGGATGAAATATTAAAATACACATCCCCACATTTCATCGTATGGATACACAGAGAAAGGAGCAGTGAAGTATTTGTTCTTGATGGTTTAGGGGGGATGAGCAGATTTTAAAATAACCCAACCTACTGATTTACTCTCAAGTAGTAATTCAGTATAACATATAAGATGCTTTCTGTATCATTTTCCAATCCACTACAACCACTATAACACCTGCGATTAATGCCGATGCTATTTCTTGGATGAGAAACATTCCTGAACTTAGAACTATTCCATAAGAGACAAATAAAACATTGGTTACCACATTTTATATTTGGTATCGATTAAGCAATAGAAAAGCAGATAGAAGGTATCGCCTATGGGGGAAGTTAGCTGGGAGGAGGAAGAGGTGCAATTTAAGCCAACCAGCACAAGAGATAAAATACTTCAAAGCGTGTTCTTAATATTCATAATGTATGCTATTTATAGGCTTTTCTTTGACAAGTCTATTTTGGTTATGGTATTTTTAATGGTCTATGCTTTAACTATTTTTTATTTTTATTTAGTTCGTTGCCATAAAGTTGTTTACACGGATTATTTTGAATATTATTGGAGGAGTGTGTGGAAGGGTTGGTGCCGGAAGAAGGATAAAAAATAAAATAAACCAAAAATCTTATTCTATTTTTCTCTTTGCTTTTTACTTGGCATTTGAGTTTTAAAAAACAAGAGAGTATGCAAATTTTCGGATGCTCAATTTCCAATCTCACTATTTTTTAGATTTTTTTCTAAAAGCCAAGGATGCGTTTCTATGAGCTTGGTTATCTTTTCCGAATGCAACTCACATGGATGTATAATAGGATAAAGCGGCTTGTCTAAAAAGTATAAAAATGAATGATCTAAACTAAGAATGTGAACACTAAATGCTAATATGAAAAATACTATTGAAATAGTAAAAGGAATAAGCCAAAATTTACGCTTTTTTATAAATAAAACAGGTAAAGTGATTATAAGGAATATTAAACTCCAAACACAACAGATTCCAGAATAACATCGCACATTTGCCGACTTTCTAAAACCCTCGGAAAATTCCAACCATTCTCTTGCAATGTCTTTATAAGCTTCAGTTTCTTCCCCCTTGCTGTAATCAGCTAAGCGTGTGTATGTATATACATTTACATCGGCCGCTCTTGAGTCGTAAAGCAATCCAGTTCGTAAAGTTCCATATATGGAGGCGACAAAAATTAGAATAGCAAGGAATATCGCATAAACTGTTTCTTTCCTTTCATCAATTATGTCTATGGAAATTTCTATTTTTTCTTTCGATCTAAAATAACATGCTTCTACTACTTTCAGAAGGGTTTTAAACCGCATTGCCATCTTTCTTTTAAATGACATTGTAATAAGTTAAAAAGTTGACATCTTTAAAAAACCGGAGTTACTTTCGGAACTACTGTTGAAAGCACATCGTAGCTTAACATGACAATTGCGAGAGAGTATGCGAGTTTGCGGATATTCATTTTTCAATAAGCGTTTTTTAAATCCTTCACCTATTTCTTAAAAAAATCCTTCTCGGTCTCGTTTCATAATCAACATAATCTAATTTTGTGAGAATTGCTATTATTATCGCACCCCTGCCTATCCAATCACTTTTTGGCAAATCGTGCATAAAATCCAATGACCCTTGATTTAACAAATAATCAACAAAAGGCTTAAAATCTCTTTTTAAAAGTTTCCTCTCCTTTTTAGTTCTTTCGGACATTACTGTGATAGAATCTCTACCAACATCGGTTATCCTATTTCGGACTCTTTGAGTTAATGTA
>JAEOSG010000319.1 GCA_016840485.1 Candidatus Baldrarchaeota archaeon | reverse complement strand
TACCATTTCTCCGCTTACTATTCTTCCGTTTTTGGGCAACAGTTTCATGATTGATAAAGCAACAGTAGTTTTTCCACATCCTGATTCACCTGCTAAACCGAAGGCGTCCCCTCTTCTAATTTTGAAACTAACATCATCAACGGCCTTAACCGATCCCTGTATCGTATCATAGTAGACCTTTAAGTTGTTAACTTCCAAAAGTGATTCTGGCATTTATAAAATCTCCACTCAGTCTGTTTATGGGTTTCTAATGCTACCCAACTATTTAAAGAAAACAAATATTTAAACATAGTGAATCTTAAATTACAGTTTAAACTAGGTTCTACTTTTGTGAGACTTGCTTTAAATTTCATTTAATCATACGCTTAGAGGCATAACTTAAACGTTGAAAGCTTGACGTTCAATAAATACCTAGGTGACGTCGAACTGTAGCAGTTTGAGTCATATTATCTACAATTTATTAACGGTAAAAATATTTAATATCATTACTAGCTTTAAAAAAGTATTTAGATAGCAAAATTACTACTATATGTGGAATATCGACTTTTCTACTTTAATAAGGTTTCCAGTATTGCGACATCTTCTACCGTTGGTATTAGTGAGAATTTGACGCCTAATGCTGTTTCTAAATATCCATGTAGTAGTTTTTTGGGGAAAAACGGATTATAGATGATTATTCTTAGCTTGTCTCTATTATTTTTGTCTTTTTCTATTTTGAATACACCCCAACCATTATCTTCAAGAAGCTTTAAGGCTAACTCCCAATTTTCTCTGTGGGTTGAATCTACACCAAAAGAGGCTAAACAAGAATCCTTAAGTGTAAAGCCCATCTTTTTACCGATTTCGTAAAGTTCTTCTTCGCTAAACTTTTTTAAGATTTCGTTTAAACTTCTTTGATTTATTAGTGCTCTTCGAAATCCCCTAATAATTATTAGAGGATCGTGCCATTCATGCATGTGAAGTTTGCGGTAGTTTTGAAGAGCTTTAATTATGACTTCCTGCTTGCTTCTAGCTACTCCTTTCGCTACTAGGGAGTCTATGTATTTTAGAAGGTCTTCGGGGATGTTTACAGTTGTTATAGGCATTCTTCCTTCACCTAAACAAGTCTTCAAGGGGGATATTTGTCCTTTTAACATTTCAATTATCGATTTTAAATATATTTTCTTATTTCATCACATTACTAGAAAATAATTTTTCATACTAAAATGTAATATAAACCATATAAATTATAAGCTTATGATCATACAATTATATAGTTGGAGTTATATAGTTGATTTAAATTTGAGGAGAGGACGCACTTATGACCATAACTCCCCGAGGATTGCGATATACTTTCGAAAACTTTAGTTCTAATTGTTTTAAACTATATTTTAGGTTACACACGGGAACTTTAAAAAATAAATTATTTTAATTCGCTTTTAAAGGTGCTACAGGTAAGAGGTGTTGATCTTGGAAGTTGAAGACAAGATTATGTCAGCCAAGGAAGCTATTAAGAAGTTCGTGAGCGATGGGAATCTAGTTTGTTTTGGTGGATTTACACACGCCATTCCTTTTGCTCTTGGACATGAAATAATCCGTCAGAAAAAGAGAAACCTAACTGTTTCTAAGGAAACCCCCGATTTAATTGTGGATCAGTTAATAGCTGCTGGATGCGTTAAGAAGGTTATTTTTAGTTGGGCTGGAAACCCAGGAGTAGGATTACTTCATGCTTTTCGCAGAGCTGTTGAAAAAGGTATTCCTCATCCAATAGAGATCGAGGAATACACCCACTTTACTCTAGGTGCTCGCTATTTTGCAGGTGCAGCGGGAATTCCCTTTGTTCCAATTATTCCCAGCGTTTTAGGCTCTGACCTTCCAAAGTACAATAAAAACTTGAAGACTATTAAATGTCCATTTACAGGTAAATTGCTTTGCGCTATCCCTGCTTTAAACCCTGATGTTGCTATAATTCATGCTCAAAGAGCCGATAAAGAAGGAAATGTACAAATGTGGGGTATAATAGGTTCAAATAAGGAAATAGCAATGGCAAGCAAGAAAGTGATAGTTTCCGTGGAAGAGATCGTAGATAGTGAGGTTATACGTAGAGATCCGAATAGAACGATTATTCCTGCGTTTAAGATCGATGCTATAATAGAGGAGCCTTGGGGTGCTCATCCCTCCTATACACAAGGCTACTATGATAGGGATAACGAGTTTTACCTTGAATACGATAAGTTAACAAGA
>JAEOSG010000318.1 GCA_016840485.1 Candidatus Baldrarchaeota archaeon | reverse complement strand
GGAAAGAAGTAATGAGGAACTGGAGAGGGAAATTCTTGAAGAGCTAGTGAGAAAACCCACGATTATCCCTTGGATGAAAGATGTGGAAAAAGTGGAAGTTAGGGACGTTTAGCGCCCAGTTCCATAGAGAATCATAGACATAAACCTGCTAAATTTGTTTTTCGCAGCTTCAAGGTATTTTATCGTTCTCTCTCCTTCTTGAGTTAGAACGTAGACCCTCTTCTTTCCATTTTGTCTTCCCTTTATGAGACCTCTTCTCTCCATTGCATACAAGCATGAGTACACTGTTCCGGAGCTCGGCAATATGTTATGGTTTAGGTGCAGATATCTAATGATGTCATAACCTCCTCTACCTTGTCTATTAGAGCGTAATATACGGAGAATTATTAGGTCCATGAAACTCGTGATAAGTCGTCTTTCAATTTCGGCTTCTATACCGTTAAGAAGAACAGTTTTCATATTCACTCCCTTTTGGAAAACGGCATTTTTCAACATCTTCATTTTTAAGTTTTTATTCGAAATCGGAATAGTATGCTAAACATCCATTAGTAATTTTTCAGCTAAATCCAAAATTGTTTGTTTACTCTTTCGAAATTCCTCAAGTAACTGTTTTCCTTTGGCAGTTAATCTATATATCCTTTTTTCTTCGCTGTAATTAACTTCTATTAAATTACTCTTCTCCATCGAGTATAAGCACGAGTATATGGTGCCTGGACTAAGTAGAACTTTATGCTTTTCATGGAAAAATTTGATGAGGTCATATCCTCCTACAGGACATTTACTGAGCTTAGAAAGTATGATGCCTTTCATAAAAAGCTTGATGAGGTCATAATGTATGTCTTTTATGGTTCTACTCATGACGTGCACTTTTCTAATTTTTTACAAGAAAAATACTGTTTGATTGCAAAATATTAAAAATTTTCTACATCGGATGCATGTTTAGACTTTGAATTAGTATTGGCAACTTTTCTTAGCCACTGCATTTTTTCTTCGTGATTGTAATTCCATTTTTTGTTTTCGAAAAATTCGTAAGAAATTGTTTGTCGTTCATGCGATAATAAGTCAATATTTACATATACAAAATTTTCAACTAGATTTTTTTTATGAAGATTGTTTAATGCATTAATTAAGTTAGAGAATTCTAATTTCGGAATTTGTATCGCAACGATTAGTGAATTCTTTCCTATTATTTTGGCGTAGCTTATAATAAACGGTTTTTTTAATGATGCATTACAGAATTTGGCCAATGAGTCCTGGTTTGTGAAATCTATAATGAAGAGGTAGAAGTCTGTTATAATGAAAGGGTAAGGTTTAAACGCGGTACTATACTGGGTTATTAAGTTCCGTTTTACAATGTGATTGTGCCATCTATAATGTACAGTTTGATGCGAAATTCCCAAAATTTTTGCAAGTTTCATGAAATCTCGCATTGCGTTTTTCTCTAGTTCTTTAAGTATAAGCAAATCTATCTTGTCGGCTAAAATTTCATATTTCTCGGGTTCTCTTATTATCCTTGGTATTTCGTTGGAGGCATTCGTAATTTCGTTTATCCAACGGTCCCAGTAAAAGTTCCATTGTTTCTTTTCGAAGTCATACCATTCAAATGAAACGTATGGAAGGTAAGTGTTTGTTATCCAAAAAAAGAGGTATTTTGAAAATATTTTTAGATTTGCAGCTTCTTCTAAGTATTCTTCTAGGCATTTTATGTGTTCTGCGGGAAATGCAAAGTAAGCGATGTATCCGTCAAATTTTCCATAGCATCGTGCAAGATAATTCCAGTAGTCAGTTTGTTTGATTACTTCTAGTACAAGTTCATGGCGGCCAATTGGAGCCTCGGCGATCATGAACCCTCTTGCAAGGCCTAGTTTGGCGAAATTTAAATGCGCTGTAATCAAAAGAAGTCTTTGTCCGATCATCTTCCTTATGCGGAACCGAACAGTTGTGTCTGGCAAGCCTATCGATTCCGCAACAGCTTTAATATTCAAAGGCCCGTATTGCTGGAGAGCTTCCAATATTTTGGCATTTACCCTGTCAATACTTTTTTGATGTTTACTGACCCATTCATCGAAATGTTCCCAGCGTTTAAACATCAATGACTTCCTTCCCAAGACACGCTGCTAGATTTAACACATTGAAATATTTTTAGTTTAGCCAGCGAAAAGATTAAACTGATTAAGCTCATCCTGGTCCAGGACAGCCACCGCCATCACCAATTGACGGTTCATCTA
>JAEOSG010000033.1 GCA_016840485.1 Candidatus Baldrarchaeota archaeon | reverse complement strand
TATAGAATTATACCGTAGTCGTGATATTATTCAGTTTAGAGAGTTAATGTTGGACAGCGTCATAAGGCTTATTAATTTACTCGTTGTTTTTCACATGGGTGTGTATATATGTCTAAGACTTTTCTTGAGCAACCTGGTAAGACTGTTTTATTGATGGGAAATGAAGCAGTAGCTAGAGGGGCTATAGAAGCTGGTATATCTTTTGCTTCAGCTTATCCTGGGACTCCCTCAACGGAGATTGTGGAAACCCTTGCAAGATATGCTAATATATTAGGTATACATGTTGAGTGGAGCACGAATGAGAAAGTTGCTTTCGAAGCAGCTTATGGTGCGGCGATGTCAGGTGTTAGAGCTTTAACATGTATGAAGCATGTTGGTTTAAATGTTGCAGCGGATCCTTTCATGAGTAGTGCATATACAGGGGTTAGAGGGGGATTTGTAATTGTAACAGCAGATGACGTTGGCATGTGGAGCAGTCAGAACGAGCAAGATAATAGATGGTACGGTTTACATGCCTTTATACCTGTTTTTGAACCATATAGTCCAGCGGAAGCAAAAGAACTCACCAAGGAGATTTTCAATTTTAGTGAGAAGTTTGAGCATCCAGTAATTTTAAGAACAACGACGAGAATAAGTCATGCAAGAGGCCCGGTGCGGCTAGGGGAATTAAAGAAACCTGTTAAAGGGAAATTTATTAAGGATGTGAAAAGGTGGGTTTTGGTTCCTGCTCATGCGCGAAAACTTAGACCAAAACTTTTAGAAAGATGGTGTAGAATAGAAGAAGCTGTAAATGATTTCCCCTTTAATAGAATTGAGAATCCAGGTTCAAAGAAAGTTATAGTTGCTTGTGGAATAACCTACGGACATGTAATCGACGTATTAAAGGAAATGAATAAACTCGATGAAGTAACTGTGCTTAAAATAAGTTCAACAGTCCCTGTGCCGAGAAAACTTGTTGTTGAAGCCGTCAAAGATGCAGAGGAAGTTCTTGTCGTAGAAGAGCTCGAACCTATAGTTGAGGAGAAAATTAAGGCGATACTTCAGGAAGAGAGAATAACAGTTAAAGTGCATGGCAAAGATCTTGTTCCGAGAGAAGGGGAACTAACGTTAAATAGGGTAGCTGAAACCCTTGTAAAATTTTTAAATGTTCCTAAGGAAAGTATCCCATGGTTAGAGACTAATCAAGAAGTAAGTATTGAAGTTCCGCCAAGACCACCAACTCTCTGTCCTGGATGTCCTCATAGAGCAACCTTTTTCGCTCTTAAAAGGGCTGTAAGCAAGTTGAAAATGAAGCCTGTGTATCTTGGAGACATAGGTTGCTATACTTTAGGGTTAAATCCACCATATAGGGTGCAGGATACATGTATAGAGATGGGTGGAAGTATAGGTGCAGCAAATGGATTGGCGGTAACGACTAAGCAGCCTATGATAGCGATTATAGGTGATTCAACATTTTTCCACGCGGGAATTCCACCATTAATAAATGCTGTATATAACAATACACCGTTTCTAACAATTATATTGGATAATAGGACAACAGCGATGACTGGTCATCAACCTCATCCAGGGACAGGTATAACGGCTAGTGGGGGACCAGCGAAAATAATAAGACCAGAGAACATAGCTAAGTCGATTGGAGTAGAATACATAGACATTGTTAATCCGTTTAAACTAGATGAAGCTGCAGATAAAATTGCTGAAGCACTAAAATTTGTTGAAGAAAAAAGGAAACCAGCCGTTATCGTGTCTTTGAGAAAATGTGCCTTGTTAGTTATTTCAGATGCTCGCAGGAAAAACATTAAGATACCTGTTTATAGAGTTGATCTTGAGAAATGTACAGCGTGTACAAGATGTTATAATGTGTTCGCTTGCCCAGCTATCCAAGTACTAGAGGATGGAAAAGCCTATATTGATCCGATGCTTTGCGCCGGCTGTGGAGACTGTGCTCAAGTTTGTCCAGTTCAAGCTATAGAGCCTACAATTAAACCTGGAAAGGAGTGGGAGGAACTTTGGTGGTAAAAATGAATAGAAGATATAAGAATGTTTTAGCTGTTGGTGTTGGAGGTCAGGGATTAATAACATTTGGAAGAGTTTTAGCTGAAGCGGCAATACTAAATGGAGTTAAAGTTTTAACTGCAGAAGTACATGGTATGGCTCAAAGAGGGGGAAGTGTAGTAACGCACATAAGGCTTGGTGATGTTGAATCTCCATTAATTCCTCTAAATGGAGCTCATGTAATTGTTTCAATGGAATTGTTAGAAGCTGCAAGATACATCAATTATGCAAACAGAGAGACGATTCTAATTCTGAATAAGAGACTAATTAGACCCAATATACCCGGGGTAAAAATGCCCAAGATGGATGAAGTAATTGAAAAAATTAAATCATTTGGATTGAAAACGGTGATTTTAGAAGCTGATAAAATTGCTGAAGAAGCTGGAAGCTATGTTTCAGCGAACATGGTTATGCTTGGAGCATTACTTGGCAGTAAAATACTTGATGACTTTGTAAAACTGGAAAATGTTGAAGAAATTGTTTCGAAAATGCCTAAGCCTTGGAGAGGAATTAACATAAAAGCATTAAAACTGGGTTATTCTTCCTATTCAAAAACAGCTACTAGTGACGCTGCCTAACATCATTTCACAAAATTACAAAATTTTCTTTTATAAAAAAGAAAGAGTGTTATTTAACTTTCGGGTCGTGGTCCAGCTTCTTCGATGTCCACCAGTTCAATTGCTCCTTCTGGACAGTTTGCAACACATGACTCACATTCAATACATGACTCTGGGTTTACAACCCACGCTCTAGGCGGGTCTCCTTTAATTTCGTAAACCTTTGGATCCGCTGGGCAAACATCATAGCAAATACCGTGACCTTTACACAGGTTGTGGTCAACTTTAGGAGCTCTTGGCATATAATCTCCCTTCTAACATCGATAGTATGTTTTGTCTAGAATTGGGGAAGCATTAATAAAAACTTTGGGGTTCGTTTTTCGTATCATTTTTCGTATCATTAGTTATGTTATATTTTAAAATTTAGTATTTGACTTATTTGACACTAATGACTATAATGCTAAAATATAATGGTAGTAATAACTTAATGACTACTCATGGAAGTGTATGTTAGCTGAACTCGCTTTGATGTATGTGAGGGGTTGAATATGGAGGAAGATATTAAGTTTGGTATCGCTCTTCCTTTTCATCCTTGGGAAGAGATTTTGAAGCGTGCCAAGATGGCTGAAGAACTTGGTTTTGATTCTATTTGGATGGCGGACCATTTAGTAGGAATGGGTTTGCGGAGACTTGATGCAATGGAGGCCTATACTTCGCTTGCCGCGGTTGCTATGGTAACGAAGAAAGTTAAGCTTGGAACTTCGGTCACTAATATTCAGACTAGGCATCCTGCAGTTCTTGCGCAAACAATTATGACACTTGACCATATTTCAAATGGTAGGGTTATTGCTGCTGTTGGTGCTGGAGAAGCTATGAGCATTGTTCCTTTCGGCATACTTTGGGATAAGCCTGTTTCCCGGATGAAAGAAGCTATAGAAGTTATTTTATCACTTTGGACTAAGGACCCTGTGAACTATGATGGTAAGTTCTTCAGGCTGAGGGATGCTTTTATTCGGCCTAAGCCTGTTCAAAAACCTCATCCACCGCTCTGGATTGCTGCAAACTCACCAAGAACTTTGAAAATTACAGCTAAATATGGTGATGGGTGGCTTCCGCTTGGAAGAATACCAGAAGACTACAAGAAAAGGCTTGAGGAACTGGAGAATCTAAGAAGGAAATATGGTATGTCTGGTGAATTTGAGTATGGTGTTTTACTTTATGGTGTTGTTGCACAGGATGATGAAACTGCTGGTAGAATTATCGAGTTTCCTGCTAGAGTTTTTTCGGTTTTTGCTGCGGAAGAACTAAAGAGAAAGGGTATAGAAGTGCCCGAGGAACTTTCTCTCGAGAAATTTGTGTATACACCTGAAAATGTTAGGAAAATTATGGAATATGCGTCGAAAATATCTTTTGATGATGTTGAGGAATTTTATGTTTGGGGATCCCCTGAAACATGTATTGATAAACTTGAAAAATGGATAAAAGCTGGTGCTCAACACATAGTACTTGTAGCATTAGTTTCAGAAAAGTATAGAGACATGCAGTATAAGTTATACGGCGAGAAAATCATACCCTACTTTAAGGAACAGTATTGAAAACTATTTTGAATTCAACTATGACCGTTGCTACCGTTTTAGACGATAGTTTGGATGTGAAAAAATGAGGTGGATTGAACTTTCCGACAAGGTGTTTTTTATAGAGGGAGAGAACCATGGTAGGTATCCTTTCTCGAACTCCCTATTTATTGATGATGAGGTTAAGGCTTTAATTGACACCGGTCTCGGGAAAGAAGTTATAAAGAGAATTTTAAAGCAGAAAAGAGTTGATTTAATTATTAACTCTCATTGTCATGAAGACCATACATGTTGCAACTATTTGTTTGAAAATGCGAAGATTTGCTGTCATAGATTTGATGCTTCGGCTGTGAGATCTGTAAATGAATTATTGAAACGTTATGGGCCGTTAGAACACGAGGTAGTTGAAGCTATACGTGTTTTTCTAAAGGAAATGTTCGGGTTAAGAAATTCTAGGGTTGATTTCGAATTTGAAGATGGATATGTTTTTGACCTGGGGGATGTTAAGTTAAAGGTGATACATACACCTGGGCATTCTATTGGCCATTGTTGTTTCTTTATTCCCGATGTAAAGATCATTTTTCTTTCTGACATAGATTTAACTTCTTTTGGGCCTTGGTATGGGTGCTTAGACTCCGATGTAGATCAATTTATAGATTCTATAAATAAGGTGAAAAAATTAAGTGCGGAGATAGCTGTTACAAGCCATAAGGGAATCATTATGGGCAGGGATGTTATTGAGACAAGGCTTAATGAATATTTAGATAAGATTTTCGAAAGAGAGAGAAAAGTGGTGGATTTTTTAAAAGATGAACATACTATTGATGAAATTGTCAATAAAGCCATAATTTATGGGCGGTTTCGAGAACCAAAGCTGGTATTTAAGCATTTCGAAAAAATAATGATAGAAAAACATTTGCATAGGTTAATAAGAAACGGGCTAGTTCTTGAAACAAAAAGAGGATTTAAAAGTATTATGAAAGCTAAGGTTTAATCTACATCTGTTTTACATTCTTTACGGGGCCTATTACATATAACGCCACAAAAAAATTTAGGTGAGGTAGTATGCGTTTTGGGGTGCGATGCGACTTCCCAGACTTTTTCGAAGATATCAGGGAGATAGAGTTAGCGTTCTTTAACGTTCAAGACTTTCTCAAGCTGGGAATAGGAGATATTCTTAAAGAAGCGAGGAAGAGAGACTTAGAAGTTGTGACGATACACGCACCTAATGCAAAAATACATAGAGTTGAGGAATTCAAGATTGTAATTGAAAGGTGTTGTATCCTTGCCAATAGGTTGGGTTGTAACACAATTGTGTTGCACCCTTGCTTTTTGAAGAGAGGACTTACTAGGGAAGATGCGGTAAGGATATTGGATGAAAAGGTTACCTCTATACTTGAGGATTACGGGGTAACGCTTTGCTGGGAAACTTTCATTAATGAACATAGACTTTTCAGAAACCCATACGAAATATATGGATTTTGCGCGAAAAGAGACTTCTATGGAATATGTTACGATTTTTCTCACATTCCAGATGATCAAGATCAAATAGTTAGACAAATAAGAGAGTTTAAGAATTTCATATTTGTGTACCATATTTCAAACAGAGAGAAAACCGATGAAGCTGCAGAAAAATCTCTGAACCATATACCAATATTCAGCGAAAAGGGTATACTTGATTTTCATAAAATACTTAATGTTGATTTGATAAATCCCAATTCTTCACTTGTATTAGAGTACCGTAAAGAATTTTCACGAAAATTAAAAGAAGATTTAGAACTATTAAGGAGAATATTCAACCAGTAGCGGACCAATATCTAAGATATCTTCTCAATTGAACTTACGGTTAATGAAACACCGAAATGTTGTTACTTTTCTTGTTGTCATATTGCTTTTGCTACAATGTTGATTGGCCCTAGAGGGTCGAATGGCTCTAATATTATTATGTTTTTGTATGTTTCTATGGTTTCCCAGCCTGCTTTTCTCAGAATTGCAATGAGTTCATGTATGCTGTACAGTCTAAGTTCAAGTTTTTAAGAAATTTCAGATCGTTATTTTCTTGCTCAAAGAAGTGCCAAGTGCTTTTTTGTTTCGATGTTTGGTAGTTAAATTCATTTTCGTGAAGAACCATGAGGTTCCCAAATTTTTCCCAAATTTTTGGTTGAAATATTTTTATTTGAAGATCTCTGGATGCACAATTCGCTATTCTGACAAAACATGCACTCGTCCCCAACCAAGAACTTTACATCTTCCGCTACATTATGTTCCTTAGCCCTTCCTCTAGCATCCTCTATATACATGGGAGATATATCAATCCCAACTACTTTATAGCTGAGTTTCGCTAAATTTATTGAAATCCTACCGTTACCACACATTAAATCTAGCACTTTACCCTTTTCCAGTCCATGTTTTCTTAGAAGTTTTACTATTGCGTTAGCTTCTGCTTCGGCTGTCTTCTATCTTTCATTCATTATTCTTAGAAACAATTCACCTGCTTCGATAAAAAATCTACATGTCCAATGGCTACTCACACTAAACACCTGGAATACTGGTATTTAAGGAGATTAATGATACTGTTTAAAATGTATGGTCAAAATGAGTCATCTACGGTCTTCACGGCTAAATCGAATTCTAGTAAGTAGTTTCCTGAGAATTAACTGTTTTATGGGTTGATGGGTGGAGAAAGTTGGCTTTATGGAAAGATACTTTTCTCTAATTATTCAAAGATACCTTCATGCTTTGTACAATAACACGTTATGTTGTTGTGTTCTTTTGTAGGGTGAGGTATATGACCTCGAATTTTCTCGAGTATGGGTTTCGAGGCTTGTAGAGTCACGATTAGGGAATATTTTAACTAAATGCTTATATTTCAAGCTGTATTCAGTAAAATACATAGAAAAATATGAGAGAAAAACAACAGTGAGGTGACTGACATGAAAAAATTGCTGTTTACGGCGTTGGTGTGTGCGATGATCTTTATGTTATTAACGCCATCAACCGTTGCCCTTGTAGAGTATAAAGCTGCTGGAACCCAGACAGAGCATCAAACAGGAATGGAGATGACAAGAAAAATAGCTACTTTACGTGCAGTGGCTGTTACAAATGACACATTAATTGTTGATGGTACATTGGTGAACATGAGTACTTTTACTCTTCCAGGAACATTAGATTCTCAAGCAGTATTTGCAGGTCTTTTCTATAGGAGAACTGATAATTTCACCAGTTACACGATCCATTACGCATTGATGAATATGACAACTTTCATGGAAAGACATCGTGAAGGCGAATGGGAAGAACTCAGCGATTTTAGTAATGTGACGACCGTAGAGAATATGACGCCAGACGACATGAAGGATCTAGTGAAAGATCGTAGTAAAATGATGGAGCTTATGAGGGAGTCAAAAGAGGTATGCGGAGAAGCTACGGAGAATGGAGTTATTCAAGTATTCAGATACTTTAATGGCACTGTGTATATTCATGTTACAGACAACACGAATGGCACTATAAAGGAGCTTGTTGAGCAACGTTTAGGAATTGTTCTTCAGCAATACGGTGATTCACCGGTCACATGGTATAATGTAACCACTTCTGACGTGGTTAATGTAAATATTAGCGTTGCGACAGAATTGTTAAGCGATGTTTGGGGCGATAGAGAAGGACTTCTACCAAAAGTGCTGGAATACATTGATACGGAAAACGAATCTTTGAAGACGTACTTTGGAATACATGAAGCTATGTTTGTGACTCCTGGTGCAACAATAGATTTCTGTTCTTTCATTGGAGCCACGATGTCAACAGGAAGCTTTAATAATTTCACTTCATACTTGGATGACCAAGGCTTTTCACTGAGGATCATAGTTAGGTCTATAGTTGAAGGTGAGGAAGGAGAATACAGTGAAGAACAGTTAGCTGAGATGAGAAATAGATTACATGGTCCAGCTGTTGAAAAGGTTATAGATGCTATCGGAAAAACTGCAAGAATTTCTGTTAATGAATGCATACTGGTGAATTTAGAAAACGGAAAACTAGAAATTGAAAAGGAAGGCCACGTGCTTATTAAGGTGGAAGCAAAAGGAAACGCAACTTTAGTATCAAGAGCGTTTAACGCGAGCGATATACAAGAAGTTTTAAGGAAGTTACCGAAAAACTTAACACCTGCGGTAGATGTGGTTTTAGAAATTAACTCGGAGGAACTTAGTGGAAATCTAACAATTAAAATAAGGATTCCAGAAAACATATCGTCAGAAGATGTAAAGATAGCATACTACGATGAACAAACTGGAACTTGGAACACGGTGCCTACTAGTATCGTTGTAGAAGACGATGTGCATTATGCGGTTGCTGTAACAACACATACATCTCTATGGACTTTAGTTATCACTGCTGAGGAAACCACCACTACTGAGACTTCCGAAGGTGTTGCTGGTTATCCTACCTCGTACATTGCGGTAGCGTTGATCGTAATAGTTGTGGCAGTAATTGCTTCGTACTTAGTTCTAAAACAAAGAAAATAACACTTTATTTTATCTTCCATTATTTATTTTATTGCAAGGAAAGCATTTGGATAGATGAGTAATTTAATAAGAAGATGTCTTGTTTAGATGTGTTTTCCTCGGATTTTAAATGGCAAGGGCAACAACTTAAAATTAGTTAAAGATAATTTTATTATGTTTAATAAAAGGGTTAGGAGATTGAAATGTTAAAGAAACAGGTAATAACTGTTTTGTTTTCCGCTGTTATAGCGCTTATTGCTTGGATTTTAGCAGCATATTTCTGGACTTTGAAAAGATTTTGGCTTCCAGAAGTATCTGAAACCGAAAAGCTATTTATTGGTTTGACTGCTCCAATAAACATAGCTATATTTATCGTGTTTTTCATAGCCACCTACGTAGTCATTGCGGCTCTAGCTTTTAAAGTTAAACCATTAAAGTAGGGTGCTGAAATTTTGCAGTTTTCAGAAAGAGTAATCAAAGTTACATGGTTGATTCTTGCAGGTTTCATCGCAAAGATCGTAGTAGAGATATTACATGAGGGAGGACATCTTCTCGTAGCTTTTTTAACTAATGGATATGTGGAAGAAGTTTACATTTCTCCTCTTTGGCCGTATGAGTCATCTCATGTGATAGCTAATGTAAAAGGGTTCTATGCGAAACTTCTTTTTGCGGTCGCTGGCATTACGGTGGTTATTTTCTTCTGTTTGATTGTTACATTTATAGTTATGCCGAAAATTAGAGGTATCGATAGAAAGTTTTTAGTGGCTGTTTATCCGTTTCTTGTTTGGTTTTCGTTTTGGAGTTTCCTTAACGCATTGGGATACATGGTTTTAGGTTCATTTAAGCCTTTTGGTGACATTAAAGCGATTACAACCATGCTAAAAATCAACTCGATATATTTTTTGCCTTTAGCAATAATTTTAGCTGTACCGTTAATAGTAAGAATTAGTGATGAAAATGCGAAGATGATGGAAATGCTATTTCCGTCTTTAACAGGTAAAAAATGGGTTGGTCCATTGATTTGGATATTTGCCGTACTAGTAACTTTACTAGTTATAATTCCTGGAAGTAGCTACAATTTTAATGGCAACTTTGTATTCTTTTTGCTATTACTGCTTATGTCTTTTCTTCCATTTTTGTTTTCCACTCTGCTATACTATGTATTTCGCGACTGAAGTTATAGTTATTTTATTGGGATTAGTTTTGGTATTATTTTTTCATCGGTTTCTTCTATTACCAAAGAGTAAGCGTTTGTTGCTGGCAGTAACCCATAAAACAATGTGATTCCAGCTAGGCTTTCCAATTTAAAGTAAGTTGATGCTAAGTGGTCAAGTCCGTCCAGTATTCTTTGACCTGTCTTTACAACCACTAAAAAGGTTCCGAAGGAATCTTTTGCGTCTTTTGCCAATCGGCCAATTATTCTTTTAAGATTTTCTGCTCCATATAAATGTTCTAAAGTATCTGCTCCTACATAGAAGAAAAATTCTTCGGTTCCAAGCTCATCTAGAACACTAGATGTGGTTTCTCTAATTACTTTGTAGTCTGTGACTGGGTTTGCCCAATCAATTACATGTATATTTTTCTCTGAACTGGTTCCATTGGTTGAAAACTGGAACACGTGGATATATGTTCTGTAAAGTTCTTTGCCAATCATTGGTTCAAACCATTTTCTGACTGTAGATGGAGAGTGTCCTTCAGACGGTATAAAGAAGGCTGGTTTCTTCTTTAAGACGAAGTTCAGCGCTGGAGGTGCAGAGACCCAACGGTAATCTCTTCCTACTCCTCTGCCAGCTTCTATTATGTTTATGCTTCCCTTTTCAAAGCCTCCACCGAGTATTTTATCAAACTCTTCGATAAGAGTTGATGTGTGAACCGCGTTTTCCTCCGGTATGCTTACATTTAACGGTTTGGTTGGGTATTCAAGAACTTTTGAAGTGAAATGTATGAATCTTGAATCTTTTATTGAAAATATTATAACAGGTCTCTTTATTTCTGTTGTTCGTGTTTTTTCTAGTTCTAGACATCGAATAACCCTGCCATTAATGTATTTTTTTCGGAGAATAATTATACTGTCTGCAATGTAGTCTAGTTTTGTTTCCTTTACCCCTTCTGAGATAAAAATTGTGTTGGCACCAGTTCTTCCCGATATTTCGACCATCATCTTTTCAATCGAAAAGTCCTCGGGCGGAATATCAAGGTCGGCTTTAAGTGCGTCAATACTATCTATTATGATTACTATGGGTTTTTTCTTTTCCTGAGAGACCTTTGAATAGATAACTTTTAGGAAATCTTGAGAAGTTAGAAATTCGATGAAGTACTTGTCAATTTTAGGTAATATTGTTTTCCTAGCATCTAGGATTTTGTCTTCAATTTTTAGTTCCTTTAGCCATGGAAATTGTGAAAAGATTTTATCTATAGGGACGCGCGTCGATAAATAGAAGCCACGTCCTCCATCTTCTTCGATTGATCGTATAATTTCCATGGCAAGTGTTGTTTTTCCAGTTCCTGCTTCTCCCTTTATTATAAAAACCTGACTGCCGCTTCTTAACATTGCCAATAATTCGTCAGGGGGAGAAATACTCATAATAGCAACCATTCTAAAACCTACCTTTAAAAACTGAAAATATAGTAGATAAACTTGCTATTAAAACTATCGTTAGAATCAGATTTGAGGTAAGAAAGCAGCGCCAAGTACTCATTATGACATATATATTAAAGTAGCGTGTTTCTTGACTTTAGCTATTCTGTTAATGGTGGGAATTAGCGATGAAGACACGGAAATGTTAGAAATGTTTTTCTTTTTAAGGAGGTAAACGGTGGGCCAGCCCATGGATATTTAACGTACTGACCACCTTAGTAGTTGTGCTTCTTGGGGGCAGTTATAACGGTATTTGATTGTTTTCCATACTTGTTTTTCTTAATATTTACGTTTCTGCGACTAAAAATTCGATCATTTTACTTACATTTGATCCAGTTTGTTTTTAGTTCAACATCTTTAATAACGGGCTGTGTTAAAAGCTTGTTCCAGTTTGTTGTATCTTTACCTACAACAAATAGTGAACTTTAAATACAACTTCAATTATCAAATAGCAAATGGATTGAAAGAAGTTATATTTAACACTAATTGGAGTTGAACGTCTTGGATATTGTGAAAATGATAAAAATTCTTTGGGTTTTTCTAATCATCTCTATGACTGTTATTTACCTCGTCTATCCTGTGCTAAGAGTTATTTTGCCTTTTTTTGTTATCTTAGGTGTTATAACTTGGTGGTTAACGGGTTATATTGCGTCGTCCCGGTGGATATTGAAAATTTGGTTTAATTTACTTCAAATAATTGTTCCCAAGCCAAGTGAAACGCTTGAAATTAAAAGCGGGACTTTTTTGACTGAAGAAAAAATTCCAGAGAAAATCGGATGGAAACAAGCATTGTTTGACGAAGGAGTCAACAAGTCGTTTTTGCCAGTGCTTCTTATGTTTGGAATTTTGCAATATGTGTTTAAATTCTTTGGTGCAGATTTTTTACAGTCTCTAGAAAGTTTCTTTATTTTGACATTTGCTTCACCTCTCTACGTTTGCTTAATTACGTTTCTTTGGATTCTTCTTGATAGCGGGTGGATTGAATATGATAGGGAAGCCAATAGGGTAATGCGTGTCGGAGAACATATTTTGCTCTATCTTCGAAGTATTGCTGGGTTAAGCGCGTTAGTGGGCTTCATAACTGTAGCTTTAACAATATTTGGGGCAGCTACTGCATTAGCATCTTTTTTGGTAGCATTAGCATTAGCTTCCGTTCCTATATATCTCACAACTGTTATTTACGTTAAGTTTTTCCACTACAAATATGTGAAAAAGGTTCGTGACTATCTTTTGTTTGAGAAAAAACTACCAATAGCGACTATACAAATAGTGCCAGCTCCAATGACTGTCACCTCCACACAAACAACACCTTACATTAATACTCAAGAAGAAGTTAAGGAAGAGATCCCTAAAACAGTTACCTATAATTTCTGTCCTTATTGTGGAACTCAAATACCGTCCAACATAAGATTCTGCCCTAAATGTGGGTCATCGCTTAATGCAGAGTAATTCAGAGACGAATATATGACTTTTAGGATTTATGATGTTAAAATATGTTTGACAGAGTTGTTAACTTTTTAACCCCTAGCTGATATAATATTTCTGAATTTCATCAAAGTAAGTGTAACTGTGATGCGTAGGAGGGACAGTGAGATAAGTCTAAAATCACGGTCAAATGGTAGCTTGGAAGAATTTGAGTTTACACTTGAAAAGTTACGGTTTAATCCCAATCCTCCTCCGATAAGTGGTGGAAGACAGTTTAGTAAATCTCCTAGAGAAGCTTTCTACAAAGTTGAAGATATCTTGAGTCATTTCGCGCAGGGAAAAGTTAGGTTTGATCGTGCCATTAAATCTTTAAATTATGCTCGCCACGCAATAATACCATTCCAAAACTATCCACAGGAAGTTGTAGAAAAGTTGGATAAATTATATGATGAAGCTATTAGGATTTTAAAGAAGTTGAGAACACCGGAAAAAGTAAAAGAATGGTTACTTAGCCACGGACCACCCAGAAAACCGCACAAAACATTAGAAAGCTTCTTCAAAAAGTGACTGCCTAAAATTATTTCAAGAAGTTAACGTTTGTACCTGTTAGAGACATTTCAATAAATGTCAATGTGAGTATCGCAGTGAGAAATGTTATCATTTTTCGATTTTTCAATTCCATCTAGAATTTTGTGATTATACGTAGAGTTGCGATTCGTGCTCTTAATTCATAGAAAATTTGCAATGGGTGTAAAGATTGATACGATTAAGGTGACATCCGAAAAATTTTAGGGGAGATTTCTAATTTTCGTTTTGATATTTTCAAAATTTTACGGGATCTCTTAGCATATGAATTAACTTAATTCAATTTATTAACCAAATTAGATGTTTTAGGTTTTCCAGATTCTATATAAGTATACGATTAGTGCGAGGGGGAAGCAAACTGTGCAAAACATATATACTGTGGAGGAAGAAACCACGTATAGCAGGGGATTGGCTTGTAGGGGGAAGAATGGTCTAATATCTGTGTAAAGGAAAGAATCTAGGAATATATGGAAATATGTTCCGAAAATGTTTGTAAATAAAATTTTCCTAAATGAACTTCTCTGCCTTAGTTTAAAGACTTCCAATAGTTTTTCAGTGTAGTCTCTAATTAGGTATAAGATTAGGGATAGGAGTATGCTAAGCAAGGTTGCCCCAAGATAGGTATGAAGGAAACCGTGCAATCTCGCACCAGGTCTATACATGTATAGGTTGTAGAAAGGTTCAATATCGACAATAACACTTGAAATTAAAAGCGAGAAAAAATCGAAAATAGAGAAGAAAAGTAACCCAAATAGTAGTGCAGGACCCCAATGGAAAGGAGTAAAAGGCAAATTCTACACCTCTGACATCACTTATTTGAACATTTAATATTTCAGTATTTCATATCAAGATTAGGGGAGATAAACTGTTTGTACATAAGACAGACTAAATGTACTATACATAATGGCACACATTATATGTTACGGGAACATAATAAGTATTGTTATGTAGTGGATCTTGCAGAGTTATAGGAGGATTTGATAGTTAAATGAAAATTGACACTATTTTGAAGAAACTCCAGATAAAGCATGTGGATAATGTAAAAAAGGCGTTTGATATTCTTGTTTCATCGTTAGCCATTATTAAGAAAAGTCTTAGAGAAGACAATATTGATGAATTTAAGGGTCTCATTGGATTCGATTTTTTTAATTTAAGCGAAAAAGAAAAGGAATTTCTATGGAAAAGCACAGATAGATATTCCTTTATTAATCGAGATTTTATATATGATTTACAGAAGAAAGTACAGAAAATTCTTACACCATTTGAAAGAAAAAGGTTGGCAGCATATTACACAAAGGATGCGGGATTAAAAATTATGGTTGAAACTACTGCGCTATTTTTAGATATTTATTCGAAAAGTGACGTTGTTCTTGCAGATTTCTTCCTTGGATCAGGGCTAACCTTGTCAAGAACGCTTGAGAAGATAGGAGATGAATGTTTTTCTGTGATTTTAGGAGTTGAGCCTCACCCTCTTGCAGCGTTAGTAGCTTACGCATCCTTACTGTATTTTATGAAAGGAGCCGTTGAAAAAATTAGGATAGTTGTCGGAGACTTTTTTAAATTAACATATATGCAAAAAATGTCGAACTTCTTTGGTGACGGATTGCAGAGAGCAGAGAAAGTTGATGTTATTCTTACTAATCCTCCGTTTACTAGATGGGAGGCTTTAGATAAAAAATATAGAGAATTTCTTAGAGAGCTTGTAGAGGAATTAGGATATAAAAAACATGTTGTTCGAGGACAGTTAAACTTGCAGTTAATAGCTCTTTTTCTCATGGATTACTTCTTAAAGGATAATGGGCTACTTGTTTCTGTACTTCCCGCATCCACCTTCTATACGGCCTCGGGTGAAAGCGTAAAGAATTTGCTTAGAGAAAAATACAAAATACTTGGAATACTAGAATCTAGTTCTGAAACAGCGTTCTCCACAGACAGCGGATTCAAAGAACTAATAATTGCATGTATTAAAGGGATAGAAAGATTTCATGAAACGGCGTTCATTTCCTTAAACGAAACAAAAAATGTAGAAAATATTTCTAAACTGTTTTTTGGAAGAAAATTCAACGTAAACGTGCCAAGTTTTTGTACGGTGAATTACGTCAATCTATATGACGTTTTGGAAATATGGGATATGAATTGGCTTGTTTTCTTTGGAGAAAAGGAATTGAGAAACTTACTTTCCAAAGTCTTTTCATACGGTATAAAAAGGAGGACTGTTAGTTCATGGAATAATGTTTTTGAAAGAAAACTTCTTGTGAGAGGCGTAGAAATATATGGCCCAGACTTTTTCTTTATTCCTAATAAATTTTGGAAAATTATTAATGAAACTTACGAAAAAGTTGTTATTGTGAATGAAAAATCAGGCAAGAAACTTTCCATTGAAAAAGAATATTTAGAGACAACTTTGAGAAGACCTGCCTTTTACTCTAATAGAATTTTGGTGGAACCTAAACATTATTTTATTAATGTTCCTCCAATTGAGTTAAATAAGCTTCCTCTGAATGTCGTTGAATACCTTAACTGGGGGAAAACTTCTGGTGTAGCGGACTCTGCGTTGAGAAAGTTTGGAAAATACTGGTATAGTCACGTCTTTAGGCAAATTAAGACAAAGGAACCTTATGGAAGAGTGTTTTTACCAGATAAGGTAGACTTTATGTTTAAACGTCGTGGTGTCTTTGCTAACTACTCTGACATCCCAATGATAGCTTCTAAGAACTTTTACGTAATAAAAATTAATAATGATGAGATGTGTAAGGTTCTTACAGCCTGGTTCAATAGCACTTTTTTCATATCTCTCCTTTTGGTTGCTGGAAGAAAAATTTCAGAACATTGGACAAGGTTTCTTGAAGATGACTACTTAAAACTACCTATTATAAACGTAAGAACGCTAAGCGAAGAAAAAATAAAAAGTATTTGTAAGTCTATGGAGACAATTGTCGCAAAAAAGTTACCTCCATTACCCTATCAACTAGATGAAGAATATAGGGTGAGACTTGATGTTTTATTAGCAGAAGCCATGGGACTATTAGATCCCCAGAAAATTGTCGAAAAATTGCATACACTACTTAGAGAATATTGGAAAAGGTAATGTTTGTTGCACTTAAATGAAATAAAGTGGTAAATGTTTATTGATTAATATAGGTGTTGTTTAAACCATCTAAGACTTTCGTTCAATGCTATTTTTCTCAGTTCTGGATTTGTAAATCTATGGTCTCCTCCTCTTATTATTTTCAACTCTTTTGGTTCCTTTGCAAGATTAAACAGTACATGGGCATCTCGAACTGGTACAATTTCATCCTGGTCACCGTGAATCACTAATATGTGAGAAACATCTTTCGCTGCTCCACTAATATCCACGTTTTCCAAATCTTTGATGAACCCTTCGGGAATGACTCCCCTTAATGGGTTCCATATTTCTTTTAGGAATATTGGTGCAGCCCAAGTTACTAATGCTTTAATAAATTTGAATTTTGAAGCTGCAAGTATAGAGATGGTTCCTCCTAAACTACTTCCTAGAAGCCCCACGTCCTCAAACATGCTATGAACATATTGTAATACTGCTTTAAGGTCTCTTAATCTCGCAGTAACAGTTGAATTCACAAAATTTCCTTCGCTTTCTCCACATCCTCTGAAATCAAACCTAAGAACATTGATTCCATTCTTAGTTAATATATCTGCGATTTCAAGATACTTCTCACTATCCTTGGTACTTAGCATTCCATGACATGTTATAACGACCGGGGAACTTTCTTTAACCTTATGGAGAACACTTACAATTTTTATTCCATCAACACTTAAAACCACTTTTTCTACTAGCATATCAGACCTCCCTATCTAACTACTGCTCTATCCGCTACATTTGAAATCATAAAATACGCGAATTTTTAAATAATGTATGGTTGTAAACTATCACTGTAACATGCAATCATTTTGACATAGTGACTTGGTGATATTATGGGGAAAATCCGGGTAGATATTCCTGATAATGTTGAAAAATATTTTAGACGCGCAGTCGTTGAGAGAATACCTTTTAAAAAAGGAGCCCTAAGTAACGCTGCTACAAGAGCATTTATTATGTGGATTACAGGTGGAGAACCTTGGCTTTATATGAATAGTAGAATGGGTATTGAAGTACGTCCTGAAAAACTTCTTGACGTCATCCTTTCCATTATTGACACTATTTGCAGAGAAAAAATTAAGGTGCATTTTGTTTGCAGTAATGAGAAAGCAAATCTTTTGAAAGCCATTTACCCTGATATAAAGATTAACGAAGAAATAGAAATTGAATTACATGTCAAAGACGCCAAAGAGTTTTTTAAGAAGCTTTCAATTATAGAGAAATTAGATGAACTGCAGGAACTTTTTATCGAGTTTGATGATGGAGATATTTATCTTGTTTCAAGTGGAGGTGGATGTTTATATTTAAATGCGGACACTATGCCATTAGAAAAAAAGAAGGAAATTGTTGCTCAAATACTCAAAATACATGGAAGAGCTAAAGATTACAGGAAAAATGAAGACAAAATTAAGGGTAATTTTCATATATTGATTCTATACGAGGGTGGCCCGATGGAGGTTAAGGTTGATGAGTGAAAATGTTGAAAAATATGTTAAAAGAACCGTTGCTTATTTTAGAAACCTTGTAGATCATGCTTTAAGGCCTTATGAACCGTCACCTACACATGTACTTAAACGCATATTAAAACCGTTTTGTAAAAATATTAGTTTTGTAGCAGAAAACGGAACAAAAAACCACTTTAAAAAATTAGTGGAAGAAATTTCAAAAAACTGCAAGAAATATGTTTTAGCATAAAATAGGCGAAGATCACAGTGTGTATAGCTTTTACTAAGTCTACTTTTCAGTCTTGCAGCTACTAAGAGATTATTCTTCCTCCTCTATGAAGCTTTTAATGAATTTTATTGTTCTTTCTAGCATCGCGTTAAATAGTTTTTCACCCTTTTCTTTTGACGCTTTTGTTGGGTCTCCTATTGCTCCCGTATCTGTAAACTCGTCGGTGTTCCAAGGTGTAATTACTTTGTCTTTTTCCCAGATTGCAGTATATGGTGTTTTAGGCTCTTTCATCACTGGCTTCTTTATTTTAGAAACCCTAACTTTGTCAGGTGTTCCTATGAGTGCTGTGCTTGTTTCAAATTCACCTGCATGTCCCCAAATCTTAGATTCCAATACTTTTTCAGTAACGTCGCTGATAAATAGCCATGGGTTAATCAATGCGACTTTCATACCCAATCCGTCTCTTATGTCTCTAAGAGCTATTGTTAAAGCAGGTATGTTTCCACCGTGACCGTTTATAATGACCAGTTTTTCGATTCCATGCTGCTTTAAACTGTAAGCTATATCTAAAACCAGACTGATCAGGGTATCTTCGCTTAAAGTTATTGTTCCAGGGAAATTCATGTGATGTGGAGAAATACCGTACCATATTGGAGGCAAAACATATACTTTGCCTTTTAGAGCTTCAGCAGCCTTCTCTGACAGGTGAAGTGCGCTATAAGTATCTGTACCTAAAGGAAGATGAAGAGAGTGCTGTTCACAGCTACCAACTGGAAGAATGACAGCTCCAATGTTTGGAAGCTTTTCTTTAACTTCATCCCAAGTCAAATCATACCAATAAATCATCGCCTCTCACCTCACAACATAAAACAATATAGTATGAAAATAAATTTATGCTCCGAAAAATACTTAATACTTAGACTCCCAAAAACCTCTTAGGTCAAATTCGTTAGAAAACTGAAAGTAGCTATTTTGTCTTGTGCATTCTCTTAAATTTATTTCTCATAATCCTCTAAGAAAATTATTTCAACGTCAAATTTCTTTTTCTGAATTTCATTAACTAACTCTTTTTCTCGGTGTGAAAATAATGCTTTACAACCAAGCTTCTTTGCCAAAGCTAATATTAAGGAATCAGCCAGAGATATGTTTCTTTCACATTTATAGCGGGCAGCTGAGTCAATTATTTGCTCCGTCTTTTCAACACTTATGTAACCGGATGCTAACAATTTTTCCACTTGGGTATTTGCTTCATTCCATCCTAATCTTCTGCATAATATATATTTTGTTTCTATTATTGCCATTTCCGTTGTATGAGCATCAACTACTTCATCTAAGAGCGCTTTCTGAATAATTTTGCCGCGATTAGATAACATTAATAAGTCTATTAAGACACTGGCATCAAGCACTAAGGTACCTGTTATACTTTCTTTCATCTTTTCTTCTCTCCTCATAAAGCTCTTTTAATGCTTCTTCAACATCTTCTCTTGGAGTACACGCCTCTAATAAAAGTTTAGGGTTCTTTTTTCTCCTGTACATTAATAAAAATCGTATTGCTTCATCAAAATCAACTCTACGACCCAGCTTAATCTGAAGTTCTGATACAAACTTTAATAATTCTCTTTTCGTTTCCTCTTTAATAGCTATAGTAGACATATTAATTACACCAAATATAAACTCTATAACATATATAAATAAATCTTCTTCTAACATCTCTAAGGTCAGGTTTTAATCATTTCCGCAAAATTAGAGTTAAATCTGGCCCTTTTCAAAACTTGACTTATAAAGCCCATTATTTCAGGCTCCACAGCATAAATTACTCTTTTGGAAGGTGATTAAAGATAACTTGCCAAGCGCTTGTTTATAATTTTTCTAAGTCCCTATACACCTCAGGATCTTTGACACCGTCTCCAAGGATAAGGTAATCCTTATTAACGTGACCTAGAATTACGTTTTTACCCTTAGACTCCAAAGCTTCAGGCGATAGTATCGGTAATCCTGTTTCGGGACCCATTAACACTATTAGATCTGGGAAAGTAGCTATTCTTTGGCTGTTTTTCTCTAAGGTCATGTACTCGTTAAAGAATACTATTTCATACTTATCGTTGCCGCAGGTAAGTTTTATGGTTCCTATATCGAATCCACCACGTGTCTCGAGTTTTGCGTCAACTATTTTGCATTCGCCTATAACTTCTCCTCTTGCAGCTTCAAACGCCTTGTAACATGCTTCCATACAGTCCTTGCTAGCATAGTCGAGAATTATTCTACCAATTTTCATGGAGTGTTTTATAGCGTTGGGGGCTCCGTGAATTTTTGCATATTTTGCTTCTACTGGGTTTCTGGCTACTGCAACTTCGCCACCAAGTTTAAGAGAGAGTTCTGCATACTCTAAACCTTCATTGATATGTCCTTCTCCACCGCCACCGAAAAATGCCCCACCATAAACAACAGATTTAACGTCAAACATACTACGTATTCTAATCATTATCATCCCACCTAAACTACATGCACCAGACGTATGAAAACAATAAACTTAAAATTTGATATGTGTCGGATGTATCTTGTTACTTTAGTACAAGATATCTAACTTTTTCAGTTACTTAGTTAACTTCCTTGTACAGATTTTTGTCATCACCTTCACTATTTCGCTATGATCTTTAGTAGTTCCATTTTTCTCAAACCACTTCAAAATTTTACATAGTGGAATTAAGTGGCGCTTAAATATGTGATCAAAAGGCATAACCACTTCTCTTAAACTATGTTCGAATAGTTGTTCAAATCTTCCCTCTAAACGTTTTAACATAGTCTTTCTTTTATCTCTATTCACTTGATTTCCTCCAGTGAAATAACCTTGCCATTAACCTCTAACAGTAGGCCAAAGTCTTTGATAGGTCTTATTACGATTACAAAATCTTTAGGTAATTCCTCTAAAGCATATCTAATCGTATTCTCCCTAAATCCATGGATTTTTAAAAATATTTTAGCCAAATCCCTTCGTTCTGCAGCACTTAACTCTTTAATAGCATCTATATGAAGACATCCGCAGTCATTTATTATTATCTTGATTCCCTTAGACTCCACAGTCATTGGTGGAATCTCGTTACTCCAATCGAAGGATTCTTTAATTATTCTGAGAAATTTAATTAACTTCTCAACCTTAATTTCGCTTCGAACATCTATCCCATCCCCGTTAATATCAAAAAGTATGTGTAATTTCCTTAAAATTTCCATTAACCTAGCATCGATATTCTTTCTCTGATTTTCACTAATTGGAGAAAGAACAGTACTGAAGTCCAGCAAAACCTCTTTTACTTTAAGATATCCAAAAACCTCCTTCAAAAACTTCAAGAAAACGTTTTTATCACATTCAAAATTAAGGTTATAATCAGCATAAGGTAAAACTTTAACATCTTTCTCGTTTTGGCTTAAAAGATATTTGATGACCTCATCTAGTGAGACAGATTTTCCTTTCAATGTTTGTAATAAACCAGCAAGCTTATGTAACTTTAAACGAGTTTCCTGGGAAACTCTTACTGTAGACATAATATATCACCTATACAAGGTATACAATACATACATCGTATATATTCCTTTCTTACAAAAATTTTAACTCAATAAAATTGATTTAACTGTAAGTTTGCAATTTTCACGATCTTCAGAATTAAGTTGTTACACTGGATACAAAGTAGTCTTTATTTCTGTAGAGCCTTAAAGTAGTTTACTAATGGCTCCCTGTAGTATATTAAAATTATTATGGCTGCGAAAAGCAACGCAACTGCCATATAGCTGTTAATAAAATCAACAATATAAAATGCACTAACTAGGAAGAAGGTTGAAACCTTGTAAGGAATAAACTACAGGCTCTTTCAGCTCTACATAATAACTTAATTTGACATCTGAACTATCAGCAAGTAGTGCTCTATTTTTGTAAAACTATTATTGGTAAACTTGCAGAGTTGCGAAATATGTTTATGAACAGGAATGATAAATTTTATCGCTTATAACATTTAATGTTTAATGTGTCGAAACTTTATTACTACTACTAGAAACTTTTTATAATTAATGAGTAGGTAAGAGATAAATTCTGGTCTGGAGGAGTCTAGTGTGGATACGGATTCATTTATATCTTTTATGAGAAAATTGAAGGAGAGGTGCCGTCAAGCTTTTGTACCTGCGATTTCTGAAAGATGTGGAAGGCTTTTGAAAATTTTAGTTCAGATGTATTCTTCACATCGTGAACAATTTAATGTTTTAGAAATAGGTACTGGATTAGGATATTCGACACTTTGGATAGCGAAGGGTCTACTTGATAGCAATGTGCGTGGGGAGATTTATACAATTGAAATTAACCTTGGGAGAGTTGAAACGGTCATGGAAATTTTAAAAGAAGCAAATGAGATTGAAGGATTGGTTGGTGTCTTAAATATGGTAAAATTGATTTATGGTGATTCTAAGGAGGTTATTCCAAAGATTGAAAAACCTTTAGATTTTGTTTTCATAGATGCTGAAAAGACAGAATACTTAACATATTTAAAATTAGTGGAACCACTGTTAAACAGGAATGGAATAGTGGTTGCAGATGATGTAATTTCACATAAAAACTTACTTAAAGACTTTCTAGATGAAATTACTGGTTCATCGATGTGGGAAACTGTTATAATACCCATTGATGATGGTTTTAGCCTTTCAATAAAGGTAAAATGAAAGTTTACAGCTTTTAATCTTTATTTTCATATATGAGAAGATTTTTATTAATTCTATGAAGTTTTACAGCTTTTATGTCAACGTTATAAGCTTTTGCTGCTAAACTGTATTTTGTTTTAATGTGCATTCCTATATATTGGGTATGGTGACAAAACTAGTGTTGCAAGCATGCCATAAAATTAGTTTTACGCTGTTTCTTTATTTGTGATTTATAAGTACAGCTTGATAGTCTATATAAGGGAATTAAACAAAACATAAAAAATTATTTGAAAGCTATTCGATAGAAACATTTATACAATCAGATTATTAGTGTAATTGCTGATTTTAGCTTTAAGTTTATCTGAATATGCTATGGTGAATTATGGTGCAAACTGGTTTGAAAATATTTTCTATCGAACAGATAGATGAAAAACGTTTCCTTGATTTTCTAAATAAAGATCCAATTTTACATGTTTTTACAATTTATGATTGAGATTTATGAGAGATAGAACTAAAGTTTGGATAGCTTTTAAAAATGATAAGATCTATGGCTATATTCTCGAGTTCGATCATAGAATAGTTCATACACATGGTACAGCGGGAAGTATAGCTAGACTTTTAGATTACATTAATTTAGATGAGGTGGTTTTTGTTATAGAACTTGATCATTTAGCGGTAGTTAAAAAGGTTTTTAAGCCAGTCGAGCCGACAGACCCCCTAAGTCAAGGTAAAATAACCACATATATTGTTATGAAATTAAATATCAAAACTTTTAACCCAGTAATTAAGCACCATGTTAAAAAATTGGAAATTGAAGATCTTGATGATGTTTTAAAGCGACTTGGTGAGGAATGGAATAAAAGAGTTAAAAACGCAATTCATAGAGGATTAGCATACGGTGCCTATGAAAAGGGTTTATTAGCATCTATTGCAACCGTCCCCGAAATTATAGACAATATAGCTCTTGTTAGAGGAGTATATACTCTCCCTTCTCTAAGAAACAGAGGTCTTGCAACATCGGTGTGTTCAGCCTTATCAAAGGAATTGTTAGCTCTCGGTAAAGAAGTAATACTTTGGGTTGCAAAAAACAATCTAACTGCAAGAAAAGTATATGAAAAAATAGGTTTTCAAAAAACAAAGTACATTCTATTAGGGTTCAAAGCAAAGAGAATAAAGAAATAGATTGTAACCTTCGATTAAGAAAACTTAGCTGAACTGATTTTTATTTTCTTCTAACTTTCTTCTGACTAATTTATATACTTCCATACTAATGTACATAACTTCTGATAGTTCATCAAGTTTTTTTATCGCTTCCTTTCTTGTAAGAATTCCTCTCTTTAATCCTTCAAGAAGTACACCTAGACTTCCACGAACAGTTATCCCTAGTATTCTGGCGAATTCTCTTGCTGCTTCATCATCTATCAAGGCAGTTGCCTTTGTCTGGTAAGCATATTGTATAACTTCTATTTCTGCTTCTTCTAAACCTAAAGTTTTAGC
>JAEOSG010000107.1 GCA_016840485.1 Candidatus Baldrarchaeota archaeon | reverse complement strand
CCTTTGACTCAGCGTTCTTAGTGCTCTTCCTGACCTATGTCTCGCCGGTGGAACCCCTGAAACCTCATTATCAAAATACGTGATCACATGGTACTGTAGAAGTTCCCATAAATCCTCAATTATGAGTTGAGGGGCGCCTGCTTCTATATTTTCTCTTAATCTTTGATTTATTCTAATTATATCGACTAATTTATGTGTTAGATCATCTTCGGATCTAACTCCAGACTCCAGGGTTATGCTTGGTCTAACTGTGACTGGAGGCACTGGTAAAACTGTTAGTACCATCCACTCCGGTCTTGCATCCTTTGGACTTATTCCTAGGAGTCTCGCGTCTTCATCTGTTATACGTTCTAATCTATCTCGTATTTCTATAGGGGTTAACCTTCTCGATCCTTCCTTAGTTTCCTCATAATAAGTTGTTGGTTTTTCAAATTTTATTTTAAATTGTGTTTCACCACAATGGGGGCATTTAGAAACTCTAGATGCCTTTTTTATTAGTTCTTCTGAAATTTCCTCGCTTAACCCTCCCCATCGCTTCTCATATTCGTCCATTCTTCTCTTAAACTCTTCTAATTCTTCTTCTGGCAATAGTATTCTACTGCACTTTCTACAGGTAGCTCTTAATATTTTATAAATTGTTTTAGCAAATCCTACGTGAATAACAGGTCTTGCAAGTTCTATATGACCAAAATGTCCAGGACATTCGCCAATTCTATTTCCACATGTTTTGCATCTTTGTCCAGGTTCTATAGTTCCAAGTCTTCCATCCATTAAGCCAGAATCAATAGGTAAACCGTCTTCACTATAAGTATCTGGAGTAATTATCCTTGTTACACTCATTTTCCTAATTGTTTCGGGTGAGAGAAGCCCAAATTTTATTGCTCCAATTTTTTTGGGTGGACGATATAAACTCATTTATTTTCCTCCATTATGCCTTTTCTTCAAGTATAAGTCTAGGGGCTATGCACAAAGCCATTAATTCCTGTAAAAGAAGCTTAAATGCGTATGAAACAGATACTCTTGAAAATACTCCATCTTCTCCGTGAATATGACAATAATATCTATCTCTATTTCTATCATAGTACGCAATAAATCCGCATTTCTCGCAAATGATAATGTCAGTCTTGTCTGATCCTTCCAAAAGCCTATCTTTAAGTAACATTGCTGCTCCATGCCCTATTAGACAATCTCGTTCCATTTCACCAAAACGTAGACCGCCCTCTCTGGATCTTCCTTCGGTCGGTTGTCTTGTAAGTATTTGAACCGGCCCTCTTGCTCTTGCATGTATCTTGTCAGCCACCATGTGGTGAAGCTTCTGGTAGTAAACTATACCGATGAAAATATCAACTTCGTATTTCTTCCCTGTTATGCCGTCATACATGACTTCTCTACCATTATATTTAAACCCGTATTTCTTGAGTTCCTGTGCAAGATCTTCAAGTTTTTCTCCTGAAAATGGAGTACCATCAACTCTTCTACCAGCTAGAGCTCCAACTTTTCCTGCAATAGATTCTATAAGCTGTCCTAATGTCATACGTGAGGGTATAGCGTGCGGATTAATTATCAAATCGGGCACAATACCGCTTTCAGTGAATGGCATATCTTCTTGGGGAACTATAAGTCCTAATACACCTTTTTGACCATGTCTTGATGCAAATTTATCGCCTAACTCAGGAATTCTCTCATCTCGGACTTTAACCTTAACAAGTCTACTGCCATCGGCGGTTTCCGTTAGTATAACTGTATCTACAATACCTCCTTCTCCATGACGTGTGCTTACCGAAGTTTCACGTCTTATTTGCGTTGTTACTTCGAGCTCGGCATATTCCTCTAGAAATCTTGGAGGACTTGTTCTACCTATAAGAACATCTCCGCCTCTTACCTCGATTTCTGGCTCAATAATTCCATCTTCAGCCAAGTTTTTGTAGTATTCGGCAGCTCTGTATCCCCTAACGCTTTTATCTGGTATTTCAAATCTGTCCTCTTGTCCTCCTGGATACTTTCTCTCTTCGGCTTCATAACATCTAAAGAAAGTTGATCTAGCTAAACCTCTCTCGACAGATGCCTTATTAATTATTAGGGCATCTTCAATATTGTATCCTTCATACGATAAAACAGCAACAATGAAATTCTGCCCGGCAGGGCGTTCATCATATCCTATTACGTCCATAGCTCTTGTTTTAACAATAGGTATTTGTGGATAATGAAGAATGTGAGATCTCGTGTCAACTCTATATCTAAAATTGGCTGCAAAGAGTCCAAGTGCCTGTTTTGCCATGCCTGCTTCATATGAGTTTCTTGGAGATTGATTATGTTCAGCATAGGGTATCAAGCTTGCTGTTATTCCAAGAATGGTTGAGGGCTCTATCTCTAAATGAGTGTGCTCAGGAGTTACGTCTTCAGGATTTAATGCTATGTAAGCATTTTCCTCCTCTTCAGCGTCCAAATACTCAATAATACCTCTTTTAACTAAGTCGCTAAATGTCCATTCCTTATTTCTTAATTTCTCGACGTGTTCCTTTGTAAGCTTCGGTTTTCCGCCTTCCACAATTATTAAGGGCCTTCTAACACGTCCAGCATCACAATTTACTTGCACTTCATTCACATCGGGATAATAAGCTATGTTAACTTCAGGGCTAATTTCTCCCTTTCTGCGCATTTGCCGAATCTTATTTACTAGTATTTCTGGCTGAACATGAATGCCTAAGAGTTTCCCGTTAAGAAAGACGCGTGCACCTTTTTGTCTACCTTTGCCTCTAACTTCTTCAATAGGTTGAACCTCGAGGTCATAAAGTAGACGTTCAATAGCTTTCTCGTCTACGCCAACGGAAATATATGCCATTAATGCAAGGTTTTTCACTAGGCCACAATTCGGCCCTTCAGGAGTTTCGTTTGGACATATTTTACCCCAATGTGTGGGATGAAGATCCCTAGCTTCAAAATGCGGTTGGCTTCTGCTAAGGGGAGAAACAACACGTCTAAGATGGCTTAGAGCAGACATATAGTTTGTACGATCAAGTAATTGACTTACGCCAGCTTTGCCACCAGTCCAATTACCGGTGGCTAAAGCATGTCTTAATCGCTCCGTAATAACATCAGCACGTACGGCAGTCCTAATGTGAGGTTTTCTACCTCTTACAGTTGTTCTTTCAAGCTGATACTTTATATCTCTGCATAAATTGTGAAATGCAACCCTAAACTGGCTGGTAAGTAAATCTCCAGCAAGTTTTAATCTCTTATTAGCATAGTGATCTTTATCGTCTGGTTTTCTTCTATCTAAAACTAATTCGAGTAGCTTTTGAGCCATTTGACCCAAGTAATAAGCCTTTTTTATACGATCCTCAGGTTCGGTGCCAATATGCGGCAAAAGATATCTATCTAACACTTGCTGAGCACGAGTAATTCTGTATTCGCGCTTCTGCCCAACCGCAACTCGTTTACCAATATAGTCAAGAGCATTTTCAATCGTTTTTTCAGGATTATTAACTACATAAAGTGGAGCAGCCTCCTCAAGTGTTGGAATTAATTGTCTTAAAATTGCTGGATCGTCAGAAACAGCATCGGAAATCTGCTTATCAGTTACTAATCCTAACGCTCTCATGAGAATTGCAAGTGGAATTTTGCCAGGAACGTATGGGAAGGAAACTCTCAAGGACCCGTCTCTTCGCCTTTCTAATGTAACAGGAGCTCTAAATCCTTTTGCTGTCGAAAAAACTTTAGCAATGTGCGTTGCAGCACTACCACTTGTACCTTCCTCCACAAGAATGCGGTTTGGCGCTAAATCTTCTTGAGTAACTAGAACCCGCTCAGATCCATTAATAATGAAGTAGCCACCAGGATCTTTTGGATCTTCTCCTATTTTAATGAGTTCCTCCTCGCTCATTTTTGACAGGGGACATTTCTTAGATTTTAACATAATGGGCATCATGCCTATGTAAATTTTTTCGGTTTTCCCTTCCTTTCCATTAGCGTAAACCGGCGTCATTTCAAGGTATATTGGAGCTGCATAAGTTAGGTTACGTATTCTAGCTTCCATGGGGTAAATTTTTCTGGTGGATCCGTCTGCTTCTCTAATAATTGGCTCACCAACTTCTATTTTTCCTAATTTGACGTAAAAATCAGCGATTTCAGGCTCTATCTTACCAACTTCATCAACAACTTGTTGCATTCCTCTCTCGATGAAATCATTATATGAATCTAAGTGTTGTCTAACTAGACCTTTTTCCTCAAAAAAGGCTTTCATAACAATCCATCTATCCTGAATTGAAAGCTTCTCCATTAGATAACCTCCGATTATTTAGTTATCATTTATCAATAACATATCTATAGACGACGACTTCGCCTGCGGTAGAACTCTTCCTGATGATTTTAACTATATCCCCTGGTTTTGCGCCAATAGCAATTGCAGCAGGATCTGATTTCTTTATCCAGGGTAGCTGTTCAGGACGTATGTTAAGCTCCTTAAGTATTTTTTTAGCCTCCTCTTTGCTCAATAATATATGTTTTGGTACAAGTTCGTGGGAAAACAGGTCAATTTTCCTCTTTTTCTTATCCACAAATAACCCTCCATACTATGAAGTAACCTCTAAAATCATAAAACCAAAATTTGCAAAAGTTAATGCAATCATTCTCATCGTAAACATAGCAATCATGCAAATATCCTTATAAACCTTCTCATTCCATGTGAAAACCTCAAACTTATATTTTTTTCGCACCACAACTAACAACTCCATAACTAACAAGGATAACTATAGGTCGTAGAAGGGGGTTACTAAGTTTCTCAGCTCGGTAAAATAAAGTACTGGCGCCCCGGCCGGGATTTGAACCCGGGTCGCGGGTTTTGACGGGTTTGTAGCCCTGTGACAGACCCGCATGCTAGACCGGGCTACACCACCGGGGCGATTCAGGCTTTGTAATATCGCTGGTATATACTTAGTGGTTATTTTTAGGGTTCTGGCGTATTTGTGGTATACATCTTCATTTTTTAAAGTTTTTTATAAGGAGTTTATGTCGTGCAGTGAATATCTTATCTTTCAAATAAAATTCTAAAGAATGCTTTTAAACTGCTGGAAACGTGTTACGCAAATTTTGTGCCCGAAACATATTGTAATGTGCTCAATATTTTTATTATTATTTTGTTTTTAATTATGGTGGAACTGGGACAATAGGGGTGTTAAATGTGAGTAGTTCTCAGTGGTTTGAATTACAGGAGAGACTGAGCGCCATTGAAGCGCTGAGGGTTTTAAAGAAGAGACATACCTACGAGGATCTTTCTAGGATGTTAAATTTACCTGTCAGTGTTTTAAACAGATATGTTATGGGAAGAGTTGTACCGAGGATAGATAGAGCTAGAAAGATTTTAAAGTTTTTTGAAGAGAGATTTGATCTTGCTAAAGAGATTAAAAATAGAATTAAATTTGATAAGACTGGCTATTTTGACAATACTCCTATAGTGTTTGATATTCCCATGCTTAAATTAATTGTCAAAAACGTTATTGGAAAGTATGTTAACAAAAGAGTTTCAAAAATCTTAACGGCCTCAACCGATGGAATACCTATCGCTGCACTTTTTGCAAGTGAATTAGGGGTTGATTTAGTTTATGCGAAAAAGGAAAAGGAGGTTGGCATCCCAGAATTTTTGGAGGAAAGCTATATTCCCAGTTCCTCAGGGGTTTACGTGAGTTTATATCTTCCAAAAAGAGCTATTGCTTCAAATGATAGAGTGCTAATTGTTGACGATATTATAAGAAGCGGCGAAACTCAACGCGCCTTGGTAAATTTAGTTAAAAAAGCTGGTGCAAAGTTAGTTGGAATATTTATTTTAATCGCTGTGGGTAATTTATGGAAAAATTACATAGCCCTTCAGAAAAATGTACCTATGGACATTTTTGTGCAAATAGAGCCGCCAACTTAAAGATTAAACATCTTTGCAATTGCACGATCTAAGGGTGTCTCTAGTATACCCTTCTCTGTGATAATAGCAGTTATTAATTGAGGAGGGGTTACGTCGAAAGCGGGATTGAATATATTTACACCTTCTGGTACCACTCTCATATTACCGCAGAAAGCAACCTCCTCTGGAGATCTCTCCTCTATTTTAATCTGATCCAAACTGTTCTTTAAATCGAATGTTGATGTAGGTGCAGCTACATAAAAGGGGATGTTATGATATTTCGCTAGGACAGCAATAGTGTATGTTCCAATTTTATTTATAACATGACCCATTCTTAATATTCTGTCAGCGCCGACAAAGACTTTGTTTACTAATTCTTCTTGCATAATATAACCAACCATACCGTCACATATAACGGTAACTGGTATATTCTCATATTTTAATTCTAAGGCCGTTAGTCTTGCACCTTGTAGCTTTGGCCTCGTTTCCGTAACATAGACATGAATTTTTTTACCTTCTTCTACTGCAGCCCTTATAATGCCAAGAGCAGTGCCATAATCTACTGTAGCCAAAGACCCTGTATTACAATGAGTTAAAATGCAGTCTCCATCTTCTATTAGTTTTGCTCCGTGTTTACCAATCAGTTTATTTGCTCTTATATCCTCCTCAGCTATTTTTTTGGCCTCATCCACTATTGTCATAACTATTTTTTCAATGGATTCTCCTGCCCTTTCTGCGGACTTTAATACCCTGTTGATTGCCCAGAAGAGATTTATCGCGGTTGGCCGTGTAGACTTTAGTTTTTCAGCTACCTCATATATTTCTTTTAAAAATTCCTTTCGCGATTTAGCATTACTCCTAATTGCTGCTAAAGCTAGAGCATATGCTGCTGCTGCACCTATTGCAGGTGCTCCTCGTATCTCCATGTTTTTTATTGCTTCTACAACCCTTTCGGGGGTAGTACATTCAATATACTCGATTTCCGTGGGTAGTTTTAATTGGTTAACTATAATTACCTTATTTTCTTTCCATTCAATGCTTCTTATTCTCAAGGCCATTATCACCTTGTAGAATCGAAAAAATCTTTATTAAGATGCTACTAATCCTAGATATAGCGTTTTTTACCTCTTTTGATATTTTCTCTCCCAATGCAAGGTTTTTAGGCTGAATACCTAAAATCAAAATTTTAACTTCCCCAATAGAGCCTCTAAAATATTTTATTAACATATGAAGTGAGGGTTTGTGAGTTGAGAAAGATAAAATATCTGCAATTTGAAACTCTTCAACTATTCTTATATCACCAGGTTTATTATTGGCAATCACCGTATCTATTATTAAAATATGAGAAGGATTAAAGTTTATGATCTTTCCTAAGTAATTTTCAGGTGCCGATCCGCAGTCTATTACCAAAACATTTTTTGGCAATGATTTTGAAGCAATTTGTTGAGCAATTATCGATCCTGCAGCATCATCTCCTCTAAGTATGTTTCCAATACCCATTATAACAACTCTCTTGGCATCTTTCAAAAATTTGAAAATCTGTTTCTCAATTGTCATTTAAATCACTACCAATCAGTGTCTCTACATTTTTACCAAAAAATTTTAAGGATAAATATTTTCTTACAAAAGGGATTAAAATGGAAGAGGAAGAAGTTATAGCTCGCGGAAAACTTGAAGATACCTCTGTAGTGATAGAAGGAGAAATTAGTGCTAAAATCTATAATCAGGGATACTATGGAGAACTTATTTCCAATGAAAAGCTAATACTTAATCCAGTTGAAGCATTAATACTTTTAGAAAGAAATAAAATAAAAGTAATTGATGATGACGGTAAAGAGTACACTTTTAATGAGTTAATGCGGCATTTAGAGAAAAGAGATAGAAATATATGGGTAAAATATATCGTTTACAGAGATTTGAGATCCAGAGGCTACGTAGTTAGGTCGGGTCCTGGAGAAGTGGCTGAATATCGATTATATGAAAGAGGGGCAAAGGTAGGACGGGATGTGGCAAAGTATCTAATAGGAATTGTAGAAGAGGGAAAACCCTTTAATTTAACAGAACTTGATAAAATAACTAAGGCTGCACGAAGTTTAGGGAAAGAACTAATACTAGCTATCGTGGATAGACAAGGGGACATTACATATTATAAGGTTTCGCGTTTAGAACTTTAGAGTTCCCTTCTAGCTAAAACGTTTTAACTTAAGAAAATATATTTAAGTCGTATCTAATCTTTTACTTCCACCCATAATGGTGAAAAATGTTATGACAGAAATTATAGTACCAGATACATCAATAATAATAGAGAGATGGTTATCACGTAAAATAAAGGAAGGTAAACTTGACGATGTAAAGATAGTAATACCTAATGCCGTTGTTGCAGAAATAGAATATCAGGCAAATACAGGGAAGGCAATCGGTTTTGCAGGGCTAGAAGAACTTAAAGCGCTTAGAGAATTAGCGGAACAGAAAAAAATAGAATTGGAATTCTTTGGGGACCGACCGAGCCCAGGTCAAATAAAATATGCATCAAAAGGAGAAATAGATGCACTCATAAGAAAACAGGCGAGGGAACTGGGCGCCAAACTAATTACCAGCGACTATATCCAAGCCTCCTTAGCGAAAGCCGAAGGAATAGAGACAGAATACATTAAGATTAAAAAGAAGCGAATTAAAATAGAAGATTTCTTTTCAGAAAACACCATGTCAGTACATTTAAAAGAAGGAGTGCCACCTCTTGCAAAAAGAGGTAGCCCAGGTCATTGGGAACTAGTAAAGATTAGGGAAGAACCTATGACTCTTGAAGAATTGCAAAGTATTGCCATGGACATAATAGAAAGAACAAGAAGCGAAAAAGACTCTTTTATAGAAATAGACGAGCCTGGAGCCACGGTCATACAAATGAGGGACTATAGAATTGCTATCGC
>JAEOSG010000317.1 GCA_016840485.1 Candidatus Baldrarchaeota archaeon | reverse complement strand
TGTATAAGAGACAGGTATAGGAGTATGCGAAAACGTCCCTAAAATATAGAAAAAATATCATTCTTATCTTCTTTATAACCTTACTTTTTATACTTGCTGCATTTACTTCCAAACCTATTGATTTATCAAAAGGAGACATGTTTTTCTACACAGACCATTTATCACCTCTTTGGTATATAACTGTAATAATGGTAATAGTATGTACATTAAGTTCATCAAGTAAATTTCTTCGACTTTTTTCATTAACACTTCTCGTTGGACTTTTTTACGGTTTTCCAGCAATGTTACTAATAAATCCTCGCATAAATGATCAATATCCCTTCATGGCTGAACCTCTCTACGTACTTCTGCACGGACATTTAGGAAACGTGCATGAAACCTATCGAAGCCCAGGATTAGCTTTATTTTTCTCACAGCTTTTACTTACAATGGGCTTAAGACTCTCAACAATCGAAAACATACGTTTTCTAAGCGACTTTTTCGCATTAATGAACCCCATAGTCATAACATTAATACTTATGGTTTTATCTTCGCGATTAAATTCTAATCCAACGGTTTCAATACTTCTTTTCTTATCATTTTCATATGTTTACACTATGGATTTCTTCCATAGACAAACATTCTCAATACCCCTATTTTTCCTTTTAATATACAGCATAGTGAGGAAAAACAACCTCATGGTTATAGTATCTTCAATAGCCCTAGTATTCATGCATCCTGGAACCCCTCTATTCACATGGATAGCCATGGCAGTCAGTTTCACTTTTCTCTTCCCGCTCAAAAGACTATTTAGGAAAAACAAGTTTGAAAACAATATCATTACAGTTTTCTTTTATGCAATGATTACTTTAATCGTATCTTGGTTCGGTTTTCACTCAGCAACAACATATTCTATTCTCCCTCCAGCAGTAGGGGCTTTTGAAGGATTCATTAGAGATGTTATTGGAGGAAGCGAACTACTGGCGGTAGAAAAAGTCGCTGTAGGTATTACCACAGAATTTCGCCAACTGGTTTTAATCCCGAGAATAATATTAATGGGAACCTATCTAATAATTTTCTGGCTCACAGTATTAGTAAACTTTTTATTAATCCTTAAACGAAAACTTCCTGTTCCGGTCACATTGACAATATTTACCTTATTCCATATCGGATTCATACCACAAGTAGTTCCCTTTATTTACTGGGGAATATTTAACATTAGAGCGCTACTTTTCGTAATTTATTCAAGCATATTTATAAGTCCTCTCCATTTTAGCCTCGCCAAACAGCTCATATCGGAGAAAAAAGTATTTAGCCAAAATATTTTACGCTTTTTCCGTCAATTCATCATCGCAATCAGCATCGTATCAATCATTCTAGGCCCTCTACTAACATATGCAACAGTACCGTTTCTACACACATCAACCGCAGAAATATATGCACAGCAGTTTGTAGAACTAAAATACGATCGTGAAAATTCTATGGAACCAGTTGCTGTTACTGAATATCCAGTATGGATATTTTACGTTTTAGCTGAAGGAGACACTGTATTAACTGGAACACCAGAAAACTCCACCCAAGTCATAAGCGACGTGAATACAGGTCGATATGAAGTCTTAGTAGTTGGACGCCACGTTACACGTGAACCATTTTATGCACCTACAGGGATTTTATTTGGTAGCGGTAAAGCTGAAACTCAAAGTGAATTTATATCAAAGGTTGTTGCGTACGGAGATGATCACTGGAATAGAGTTCTTGACTTTGGTTACAATAACCAGAATCTTTCAGCTATAGTTGTAGTATATGTTAGAGGATAAGATAATGACTTATTGTATTGATTTAGAACCCTTACCTTTAATAACATTGGGAATACCTGTTAAAAATAGAGCATGGTGCATAGACAAGGTACTAAAAGCAATAGAAGGTTTAGACTACCCAAAAAACAAAATCAAAATAATATTTGTGGACGATTACTCTAAAGATGGAACATACGAAGCAATTATCTCTTGGACACAAAAAAACAAGAATAAATTCCATGGAATACGTGTAATTAGAGAAAGAAGTAATATACCAAAAGCAAGAAACCTGTGCATCAAACATATGGAAGGAAAATACATATTATTTTGGGACAGTGACGTAATTCCGCCAGAAAGCCTGTTAAAAAAGATGATCGAAATTATGGAGAAACAAGACGACACCGGCATTATTGGAGCCGACTACTTCTACAACTCTTATTCAAAAGAAGCTAGCAATAAGACAAATGTAAATATAGAAACGCACGCCATATATATG
>JAEOSG010000316.1 GCA_016840485.1 Candidatus Baldrarchaeota archaeon | reverse complement strand
AGTCATGCCCATGGTTAGCCCTCAAATAAGTTAGTGAGTTTACAGAGTTATTAAAGTAAAAATATTATGAGTTTACCTAGTTCACATTTTACATTGCAATAATAAGTAAATTTGGGTTTTGAATAAAACGCAATTTTAAAAGTCAGAGTTCTTTTAACCTTTACACTGCTAGAAATGAAAGATTGAAGTATCTTAGACCGGCATAAAACACGTCAACTGTAAATATTAAATTCGGTAATAGTGTAGCTGGAATAGTTATTCTAAAGTAAGCAATTGCCGTGATCTCCCTTCTTGTTGTTAATTGTTGACACAAATAATTATGGGAAGAAAGAATGTTAAAAAACTAAGAAGTGTGCATTCTTTGTCCGTGCTATACACAACTGACTATGTTTAAATCCAGTAAAATTTAAAACATCGCGAATCATAGAGCTTCGTAGAATGCTAGTGTTTTTTCTTTTAATGTTTTTTTCCTCGTCTATTCCTTCAAGTTTTGGCCATTTTTTGTATTCACTGGTTCGAGAATAATTTTATTCTTTTCAATTTTTACAAGTAATTTGCCCCTTTTTCAGATTTAAAGCTTTAAGAATTTCCATTGGAAGCTTGGTCCGCCCCTGATCATCATACAATGTAACAATTAATGGCAAAATATCACCACATAGTATTTGGAATTATGATTTTATTTAACTAGTTGTTGTAACTCCTCTTAGAATTGTCAAAAACTTGTAGGTAATAAGCATTAGTGGAGTTAGAACATAGATTGAAACTACATAATATATTGAAATTATTATGTTTATTTGTCTATGAATGAGTATTGAGGAGCCCAAGGAAAGTATAGGCATAGTAATTGTCCCCAACGTGTACATCGACGTTAATAGAAAAAGCAAAAAGTTTTTCCCCATAATTTCCTTTCTTCTAAAAAGAAATGTCACAAGAGGTGAAACAGTTAAAGTTAAGCCGGAAAACATGAACAAAAATGGGTTGACTATGAAAACAATGTTGAAAGCAAATATTAATATCAGTGACAATACAGTTACGAATATTCCTGAAACATAAAATACCTTACCATAATATTTCTTAAAAGCCTCAGCAACATCCTTTTTACCGATGGTTAATCGATGAACACAAGCACAAACAGGGAAAAAGGGAAATATAAGGGGAAATATAAGACCCATATCACCCATTCTATATCACCTATAACCAACTACATAAGCTCCAGCTACACTAACAAGCCACAGGCTCCGTTAGCATACTTATCAATGTCATTGAGAAAACTAGGAGCATCGGTACCATTACTTTCAGTTTTTTGGTTTTTAGCTCCTCCATCTCTCTCTCAAACACACTTTCCTTGTTTTCTATCCATATAATGATTATTGTCGCTTATAAAATTTGTGTTATGACCTGTTATAAGACAATTGTTTATGAAGTGCGCATCTCTCTAGAATTTATTGGTGCACATGCTATGTATAGTATTTGTTGATATCTAGGTGGTTTAATTTGTGGTTTTACTCTTGGTTTGGTAAAAGCTAAAGTGACAGGTTTTAAGCATCGTAAAATAAAGAAATTAGGTTTATTGTTATTTTGCTGGTTTGAAGTATTTTATGTCTGTTATTGATCCTGTTCGTTGTTCTTTTTCTTTGAATACTGCTTCGACTTCCATGCCGATGCAAACGTCTTTTGGCTCTATTTCGCCTAGTTTGTGTATGAAGCCTCCTTCTGTGCCGTGTATTTTTATGAAGGCCCATATTTCAGGTTTTTCTAGGCGGTTTCCGTTTTCATCAACATATGCTATGGTAAAGGTGTATACTGTTCCTTTGCTACCTACTTCTATCCATTCTTTGAGTTCTTCGAAGCATCTTTCACAGTACATTCTCGGCGGAACATATATGATGTTGCATTTGTTGCATTTTGTTCCGAAGATTTTAGCGTTTTCTTTGATTTCTCTGAAGAATCTCTCCCCTGCAACGCCCAGCGTGTAAATGTAGTCTGCTTCCATGTCTCCAAACCGGTGTTTTATATCACGTGGATCTCTAATTTTTTCAATAGACATGATTATCCCTCCTCTAAAGGTTTAAAGTACATGATGTCTGTAATTGCTCCTTCGCGTTCTTCTGGTGGTTTCCAAACAGCTTTGACACGCATTCCGAAAAGTTTTCCTGCTTTTGCTTCTTCTATGTCAACGCCTTCAACTTTATGGAGAATACCCATATTTTCAGATGCTCCGTCAATTGCTATAACTGCTACGACCATCGGTTTTTCAAGTCTCCCTCTCTCAGCAGAAATGTAGCT
>JAEOSG010000106.1 GCA_016840485.1 Candidatus Baldrarchaeota archaeon | reverse complement strand
GCTGGAGCAACTTCAGGAGTATTAGCTTCAATTGCATTAGGTAAACCTATGAAGTATGCAGTTCAAGCAGCATTTAGACCTATCATACCTGACGAAAAATTACTAATGACAATGGCAGTAAAACCTGACATACCTTTATCTTTATTTGTCAAAATGATGAAATATCACGGTTATAGTGATTTCTGGATAAATAGAATAATTGCGACAATGTATAGAGAACCACGCTATTTTGAATTAGCAATGATGGCTGAAGATGAAGCAGCAACTGAAGAATGGCTTTACAAGAAAGCAAGACGTGCAGGTTATAATGAAGAAGATTCAGTTATTTTTCTACGCTCACTTATTAAAAAAACAACAAGATCTCAACGTTTAGAGTATTTCAGACGAGCTTTCAATTGCTACAAAGAAGGTTTTATAGATGATGCAGTTTTTGACAAAGTTTTAGATGAGCTTGAACTTAGACCAGAAGCACGCAATTTTTCAAAGAAAGCTGCATTTTTCAGTTATCTTTATGACTTCATTAAAGACCAGATTAAATATTACACGGATTCCTACATAAAAGACTTAATAACTGAGGAAGAATTGACAATACACTTAACAAGCTTGGGAATTGCTCCACAACGTGTAGATTTTTTAGTCAAAATCGCAAAGGTTAGAAAGTATAAGAAACCTGCAAGAAAGGAAAAGAAAGAAATTGAGAAGATAATTAATAAAGCAAGGGGGATTTATGCAAAAGCATATATCAATCTCTACAGGAAAGGGAAAATCAACGAAAATCAACTCAAGATATATCTACTCCAACTTGGAATATCTGAGGAGATCGCAGATGCGACCGTATTTCTGGAAGCGTCTAAAAAGGGTAGGATTGTTTAAACAAAAGAGAAGGATTTTTCTTTAACCTCTTATACGCTTTTATACAAGTAGTTCTTTTCATCCTTACCAACAAGGCTATTTCTTTCCATTTAAAACCTAACCAGTCCCTTAAATACACGATTTTGAAAACTTTTATATACGACTTGTTAAAGTGTGAGGAGTATCTCTTAACGAACTCTTCAAACTTTTTGTAGTTCTTTATCTTCGTTAATAGCAAGTAGTAATTTAGTAGTTCTTTTATGTTATTACTATTATTATTATGGGGTGTGGGGGTGAACGAACCTGTGAATAGCTGTGAATTTCTGTGAATAAACTCCATAGTGTTGCTATTTTACCACATCCCGGGACCATAGTCAATAATTATTAATATAATTCTCCTCAAAATTTTACTTGACATTTTAATTAAAATGTGGTATATGTGAAAGTGGAAATGAAAAAAAGAACAATTCATAATGATATAGATTTACTTGAAAAATATATCATAGATTGGGTTATTCCTCGTTTGTATGCAATTGTAGAAGATTTAGAAACAAGATTAGAAGTATTAAGAGAAGATGTTTTAGTGAAGTTGAAAGAATATTTTGAAAAAAGGAGGAAGAAATGATTGAAAGAGAAAGATTTAACACGTTATTAGAATACCGACGCATACTTACAAAAATGAAGGAAACAAATATCCTTTGTGATGATTGCAAGAAAGAAATTGATAAAACTATACTTAAAATTGATGAGGAAATAAACGAAATCATAGAAAGAAACAACGGGATTTTAGTATGAAAGAAGGAACTATGATAAATGTTACTGTAAAGGTAATAATCAATGAATATGAGAATACAAAATCAGTATGGGTTAATTCAAAAAGATATGATTGTTATGAGTTAGAAGAATTGATAAGAGAACTTTTTAAAGAACTAATGTCAAGAATAGATCTTGAAGGGTTTTGGAAGGAGTTAGAACGTGAAGGGTAAAAGACAATGGCAACCACGAGAACTTAGACTTGTTGCAGAATATTTAGAGAAGTATTACTCAAAATACACTTATCAAATGCGTGTAAGATTAGGAAGCTTACATCCTTCACTGCGTTGGGAGGAAATGACCGAAGAAGAACGGCGTATGGTAGGAGTCTGGCGTAGATGGGCAGATGCTATAGTAGTCACTGATTCAGAAGTAATACTAATTGAAGCAGCTATTAGACCTGAACCGGGCGATATTACTAAACTATTGCTATACGAAAAGCTACTTTATCATACTCCAGAGCTTAAAGATGTAATATCAGATAGATATGTAGTCAAAGAGTTGGTATATGCATTAGAAGACCCACTTGTAGTTGAACTTGCACGTGAAAATAACATTAGAGTCCGCTATTTTAAACCAGATTGGGTTGACGATTACTTAAAATTGCTTTACCATAGAGAAAGACGTTCTCCATTAACGAACTTAGAAGACTTAAAGTAGAGCTTGAAACTATATAATATAAAAGGGGTTTGAAAAGTTGCCGAACGGTGTCGCTCGGCGTCGCACGGCAAAATTTCAGACCCATATGGGACTTGCCTAAAAAGGAGGTGCTATAAATGGCAATACCTGACTTAGCTACTTTAGAAATGTTACCAAGACCTTATGAAATTTTAGATTTAGGAGCAGGCGGGACTAAAGAGTTGATAATAACTGATTATAAACTGGGTAAAATGATTATACATCCAAGACCTGCAGGATTACCTAAAGAGATTGCAGTATTAAGGGTTTACGTCCCAGAATCTATTAAACCGCTTTTTCCAGATTATTATGACATCACAGCACAAACTTTAATAGCTCAATTGTTGCCAATTTTAGAATCAGGAAATTATAAGGATAAGAAATTTATAATTACCAAATATGGAGAAGCACCTAAGGCACGGTTTCAGGTTGAAGTCAAACCTCTATAAGCTCTCTGAAAAAAGGAGACAGCTATATTTACTTCTCTATGATGTTTGTAGGAAATATAATCTCCAACCTTATGAAGTCCTCACATTCTTAAACAAAACACGCCGAAATGCTTACGCTACAAGAGAGTTTTATTATCTTGCCAAAAAGAGGTTAAACTATTCACGTTCGCAAATCAAAAAAATTTTCTCTATTGACAAATAATAAAGAGAGTATTAGAATTTAAACTGTGAGGGGTTTAGAAAGAAATATTTATTTACTTGGTATTTGCCTCTCCATTGAGGAGAGGCATTTTTATTTTTAAAGGAGGTGAAAGTATGCAGGATGTAATCCAAAACTTTTATAACACTATTGAAAGGCTCTCTACTGATGAGGAATATGCAAGACAGGCTTTTGTGGGGAAAAAGGGAAATCCTATTACTTTAGGACCCGCAGTATTAACTCCTGAGGAGTGGACTGAGAAACAGGTTAAGAATGCTTCTGCTGCTGCTGACGAATGGCTTAAAAGGGTTAAAAGACCTCGCAAAGAACCTTTGAAAGCTGCAATTGAAGCAAACGAAAAGTATAAGAATAAGCTAAAAGAAGCTTTAGATGAAGACAGATGGGCTAAAGCTATGGAGCAAGTGGACGAAAAGGTAATGTATGAAGTGATAGATAAAGTTGGTGCTTCTGGGTATAGAAACGGTGTAGAGAATAAGAAAGCTAAAGTTGCTGCTAAAGTGAAAAAATTACAACCTCTTGTTGTGGCAGTTAAAGAAACAATTGACAAAATGCCAGACGCTACAGACGCTGACCGTGAAAAAAGATTGCTTGCTGCAAGAAAATTAATGATTGAAGTGGGTAAAATAATGAAAGGAGTTAAGACAGGAACACCATCACTATAATAAAACAAGGAGGGTAAAATATGGCATTAAGGAATAAATATATGATAAAAGTTGTAAGGGGAAATACTAACCTTCAACTTGAAGCAGACCCGGGAGAATCATTTTTAGTTAAAGACATCTTTATTTATAATCCTGCAAGTAATTACATCACAGTTAAAATTGAGAAGACAACGGTAGGATATTTCAGGGTTGGCGGAACTTTAGGTTCACACCTACCTTTTCCATTACTCAAGGCTAAGCACTCCCACGACTGGAAAACTACCTCTAATAGTCCCGGTGATGTAACCTCATTTGCACAGCTTGCAAATGCTGGTGGTGCTGCAGTTGCTGCTGGAAATATGATCGGTTCTTTATCTGCTTCTACAACCTATAGGAGAGTTAACCAGTTAGAACAGGTTTTAAGACCATCCAGAACAATCTTAGGTTTCTTATCAAGATTAGGACTTTTTAAGGGCTTTCCTGTGGCAACTGGACAAAAATTACTTATTGAAGGTGCGGCTCAAAGTGGAGCAATTCAAGCAGTAGTTTATGAAAGATATGACGAAGGAGATATAAAACCTGATATGGAAAATGGTTCTGAAGCTTCAACATATCTATTCTTAAATTACGGTAACTGTGGAGGAAATGTTAATAAAACTGGTGATTCTATATATAACACTTCAAAATCTCCTGCAGAATTTCCTGACTTTCCATTCGGTAAGGACGTCCCGGCTGGACACAGAATTAGCTTAATCGGTATATTAGGTTCAGATTTTGCACCTAAAGAGAACGACGGCACAGATTACATCTTAACAAGATATTTAAAGCTCATAAAAGAGAGAGAAGTATTATTTGATGAGGATAAGAACGGCATTCTTTTTGAAGCAATACATTCTACAGCTTTAGGTAATATGGATATGGTTGGAGAAGGAATATCTTTAATAGGTAACTATTCAGATGTAGATGGTAGAGAACCTTTAATCTTTCCAGAACCTCTGGTATTCAATGAAGGTGAAGAATTGGCAGTCTATTTAACAACTGAGACAGGAGGAAACGGGCAAAATATAGCAATAGATGAACACGAAATAGCATTAATTTTAAAGGTTGAGAAGATAAAGTAATTTAAGAAAAAGGAGGCTAAAATATGGCAAAAACTCTATATCAATACTTCTCTGTTACAGGAAGTGCAAATACAACAACTTATGATTCAGGAATTACCTCTACTGAGGATGAACCTAAGCACATAGATTCAATTTTAATTCACGTTTCCGGTTGGGTAGGAAATAAGATTCAAGTGTGGGTTGAAAGAGAAAAAGTTTTAGAAATTCCAGACTATTTAGTTGTAACTGACGAATCTACAGGCTCTACAAATACGCAGAAATCAACTAACAGACTTATAGAATTTCCTCTTGATATTGACCTACCAGTTGGGCAGACTTTGAAAGTTGCTATTGAATGTGGAGCTACAGCAAAGAATATTGTAGGAGCTTATAAATATCACATAACTAAGTAGTAGAAAGAAAGCTTCTAAATGGAAGAAAAGAGAATAATTCAAAAATTAGACGAATTTTCTCTTCCTGAGAAAGACGTCAGCTTCATTCCTAAAACAGTAGAAAATTTCTTTATTGAGAACATAATTAAAAGGGCTTTTGTTTACCTCTTTGGATACGACGGACACAAATTTATACGTTTAAAATGCACTTCAGCTGGAGCTTTAAAAACTGCTCCTCTTGGTACTGGTTTTGAACACAACGACACAAAATCTGGAACAGCTTCAGATAGTTACGGAAGTGACATTTTATTTGATAGCATAGTTTCACGTGTAGATGTGTTTATCTGGGATAATGACGCAATAATTAAGAGAATAAACGCAGATGGAAATTATGAAGATGAGATAGAAATTCCAGCTGGAACTATGTATAGTTTTGATTGCTCTACAAAGGGTTTCAATATTAAGAATAAAACAGCAGGAGCAAACGCAAGGTATCAGGTTGTAGGTTGGTATTAATGTAAGCTATGCCAAATTCAAGTGGATTAATACAAATTAAAAGAGACTTAATTAAAGTAGGTGGAACATCTTTAACAGGTGCAGACTGGACAGCTATATTAAAGGCTTTAATTGATGATAGCATTAAAGGAGTTTTACGTTCACTTGGAGACGCAGGAGCTTCTCCTACCAATATTCAAGGCAAAACCGCATTATATAAGCTTTATGAGATAGAAAGAAGGGTTCGTAGCTTAGATGGGGATATTCCTTCTCAAGTTATAAAATCTGCTTCTCAATCCGGTGCAGGAATAACTGTTATTCATACTGTTTCCACAGGTAAATCTTTATATCTTGTGTTTGCATTTCTTTCTGGGGCTTCTGGTGGAGGTTCAGGAACAGTGAACGTTTCTGTACGTGATGATGGCGATAATTGGCTATATAATATTGCTCAAATATCTTTTGACGCTGCAAATATGACTGATTCGGTAGCTTGTAGCTTACCACGTCCTTTAAAAATCCCTGAGGGCTATGATGTATATGTAGAATCAACGACAAATCCTACTGCACGGGCAACAATTTTAGGCTGGGAGGAGTAGGATAAATGAAGAAGATAGAAAGAATAGGGGAATTTGATAATATAAAAGGTTCTTGTCGGTATTGTCTTTGTGGAGCTGGTTCATATAGAATTATAGATACAGAAAAGAAAGAAACTTACTATCTTTGCGAAAAGCACTATAAAGAGTTAGAAGAAAAGATAAAAAGTATAAATGAAACTAAAGAAAGTATTAAGTAATGCTCAAAGCATTGGCATATTCATTATGGTGTGTGGGCTTATCTATGAGGTTTTTGCTCGGGCTCATATTGGGTGGTTTATATTTACTTGTGGCTCTCTTTATTTCACTATTGCAACGAAAATAAAGTATTATAGAAAAAAGAGAGGTTAAATTATGCAGATAAAAAAGAATGTATTAAAATCCAGAAAGTTTTGGGCTTCTGTAATAGCTTCAGTCATTGTTTTACTAAAAATATGGCTCAATATACCTGACGAAATTATTAAGGCAATTGTGATTATTGCCGCTGTTTATTGTGGTTCTACAGCTTTAGAGGACGCATTTAAAAGATTGCCAAAGGATATTTTTAAGAAGTAAGAAAGTAAAATGTTAAAAATTCTGACAGTTGTAATATTTTTATTGGGTTATCTTTATTTAGCTTGTTTAGTTGGTTTATTATTGAAGAAAAGGAAGGTTTGAAAATTTTTAGCACGGTGCTGTTTTTTTTATTGTGGTAAGTTTTCAGACTAAGGAGGGGGTGTAAATATATGGCTGTAAATTTTAAAGTAATTGATGTAAGAAGAATTCCAAGTGCAGATCCTGATCGGATTGGAAAGCTTGACTATCTTGTCACATATCAGCTTGACGCATACAGAACCTATATGGTTACAATTCCTGTTGACGAATTAACTGATGAGATCATCAAAGAGTATGTGAGTAAGGATATACAAGCTATGGAAAAATGGACTGGTAAAGAGTTCACTATTTAATGATTCCACGTGAAGGACAACGCATTGGAGAATTCTATATAGAAGTTGCTGAATATTCCCGCCACTTAGGAAATAAACTCTTACCCGAACCTGCATTTGGAGTTTGGGCAATACACGATGATGGAACAGAAATTTTTATAGGAGTTCCATATAAACAAGCAGATAAACCAGAATCAGAATGGCTAAAACTTTTGCGTGAAGAATACGAACGTTGTAAACCTCATATAGGAAAAGAGCTTTGATATGAAGAAGGTATTCAGAAAGGCAAAGAAGTTTTTTAGAAAAGTATTTCACTCAAAAGCAGGTAAGATTGTTCGTTCAGTTGTTAATGTAGCTTCAGTGTTTGTTCCACAATTAAGACCAGTTGCTATGGTTATGGAAGCAGCTGCTGCGGTAACTGCACCTACTGAACAAACACCTGAAGGACGTTTCTATGCTCCTATAATATTCAGAGGTGGAATAACAAGACCACAGATTTTTAAAGTTGCTAAAGTAATACCAGAACCTATTCGTGGAGTGTGGGAGGCAGTAGGAAAAATTATTCACTCTCCTGTTACTGCAGCAGTATTAAGAACAATCCAAATCTGGAATCCAAAAGCTGCTTATCAAACGCATAAAGTTATACAAACTTTACAGGCTTTAACTCCAAGACCAAAACCGGCTTCTCCTACAGTTGCAGTGACGACTTCTCCTCACTTTTCAATATTTCAACGTTTTGAGGAAGACTGGGGTTTTACTCCACCAGTAGCACAGGTAAAAATGCCAAATGAATACTTTCCTGTTTATGAGCCAATTGATTGGAAATTAAGCACGTGGTATCAACTTACTGGACAAACATATTATGATGTTATAGCAAACTGCAATTTAACTATTAGAAATGCTTGGGTAGCATTTGTGCATTTCTTTACTAAACAACTACCAAGCTATTTTCAGGCTATCTGGCGTGCTATTCTTTCAATTCCACGTGTGCTTTCACAAGCTTTTAAATCATTAATTCAAACCGTGTGGAGCAGTTTAAGAGATTTAGGACGCTGGATAATGCAAGGTTTAACAAATCTTTGGGAAGGCATAAAAACAGGAATTCTATATTTAGGAAACATAATCAAAAGAAGTTTAGTTTTAATAGCAAGAGGAGCTGTAACTATAGGCTCTTATTTCTGGCAAGGGATAAAGTTTCTAAAAGATGGTATTTTTGCAGCTACAGGCTGGCTTCTTAAACAATTTAAATCTATATTTATGACTGTAATTAGCATAAGACTAAGAAAACTATGGGAGATGATTATATATTCTTTTAAATGGTGGGGTGAAAGATTTACTTTAATAGGAAAAGCTATCTGGGATTTCTTAGTTCATAAAGTGCCTCATTTTCTAATGCTAATCTGGGAGACTATAAAACAGGGTTTACATCACTGTTGGATCTGGCTAAAAGCTAAATTTGAAGATATAGGACGCAATATTTACGATAGAATGCAAAAATTTTTATATTCAATGCGACCATTAACACCTGAAAAAGCCCCGCAGGTTGCTTTAATGCTCTTTTTGATGGCAATGGGTGCAGGAATGGGTGCACATATGCTTTCAAGTGCAGTTGAGGCAGCTTATCCAACAAAGTGGTTAGGTTTACAATATGTGCCAGCATTATTGGCTGATTTAGGTTCTTTTGGACGCATTGCTGGAGCAACTTCAGGAGTATTAGCTTCAATTGCATTAGGTAAACCTATGAAGTATGCAGTTCAAGCAGCATTTAGACCTATCATACCTGACGAAAAATTACTAATGACAATGGCAGTAAAACCTGACATACCTTTATCTTTA
>JAEOSG010000105.1 GCA_016840485.1 Candidatus Baldrarchaeota archaeon | reverse complement strand
AAATAAAAGAGTTCTTCCGTAACAAAGCTGTCAAAGCTATCTTAACAACTCATTACCATGAAGATCATAGCGGAGGAGCTTATGTTTTTCAGTCAACCTGTTTATGCTTCGAGGGAATCACTTGAAATACTTAAAAACCCACCTAAAATCCCGGAATATAGACAAATTGTTTGGGGGCAGCCAAAACCTGTGCATGCAAAACCCTTGAAAAACAGAATGGAGTTCGAAGACGTTACTGTTGAGGTAATAGAGACACCTGGCCACAGCTTTGATCACGTCAGCTTTTTAATTGATGAAAAACTCTTTAGTGGAGAACTCGTTATAGCAAAGAGGCAAATGGTATGTATGAGAGAGGAGGACTACATAGCAACAATAAACTCACTTAAAAAAGTATTAAAATTCAGATTCGATAAAGCTTACGGTGGAACCCTAATTTTAAAAAGAGAAAAAGTTGAAGAATATTTAAACTATTTACTTGAATTGAAAAAGAAAGCTGAAGAGCTTTATAGCGAGGGAAAACCATAAAAGAAATCGTTAAAATACTCTTCCCCGATGTTTCCCAATTTGTATACCTAATGGAAACATTCAGCGAAATGAAGTAGTCGAGAGAAAACTTCATAAGATCCCTCCTAGGCTTAAAACAAGAAAACCTTCATAACTCTACCTTTATAATAAAATTCTTTAGCAATTGTAGAGTACTAAATATCGTGCTATTTACAATACTCATAAACTGTATTTGCCTTACTCTGAAAACCAGTTTCGATAATTTTGTTATAATACCTATTACAATAAAATGAAAAAACTTAAATATTGTGTAAATCTCTAACTATCATATAACTTTTTGAAATATTCGCAATATAATATAGCTAATACTAAGAACTACACAATGTTAAAAAGGGAGGTTATAACGATTTGAGGAAGAAATTCCTCAACTCCTTCAAAATTTTTGCTATCCTAATTGTAATAACAATTTTCATGGCATCATTCATCATAGTTCCAAGTCCAAAAGTGTATGCTCACAAGATACAACCAATAAAGATAGAACCTACGGTGAAGAAACTAAATAGCGTCAATTTTCATAAAATGGTCTTTGGTGGTTCTGGTGTTTTTACAGAATATCCGCTGAGAGTAACAACTTTGGGCGATTTCTTTCGCCTTGATTATAAAGAGGAGTTCGAGGTAGCGGTGGCTAAAACAAACGAATTACATGGGGTTGGGACAAGAATAATATTGTATACAGCTGGAGTTAGCAGTGTTAGTGAACGTGAAGATTTCATTTACCACTGGAATCTCTCAATAAAAGATATTGCCCCTATGGACCTTAATGGGACGTACTTTATTGATCCACCATATGGTATAGGGTATGAAGGCAGGAGTGCTTGGCGTGAATTTTATATAGACTTCTTAAAACTGCTTTTTGATGCTGGTTTCGATGGTATTGAAATAGATGGTGGGGATGGTTACTTTAGAATTGGTAGCTTTGATCCAGAAACCATGCAAAGATTTAACCAATATCTAGCATCTAAATATAGCTCGACTGAGCTAGAACAGAAATTCAACATAACAGACATAGATACATTCAACTTCACACAATATTTAAGGGATCTAGGCTATCATCACAATTCCCTCATTATAAATCATATAGCAATAGCCCATCCTGGGATCGAGGGGCCTAAGGGAAACAAGTATGCTGAGGCTCTTTGGCGTGAATTCATTGAATTTAATCTTAAAACTTTACTTGATTTCTACAAAGCTATTTGGGAAAATGTGAAAAAATGGGAAGAAGAAAGTGGAAGAGATTTCTACATATCAACAAAAACAACGTTTAATGACATTATCGTGACACCATATGTAGATGCAGTTCACTGGGAATACACTTGGCCAAACTACCCTAACAGAACAGCGAGTATGAAATTCAAAATATATCAGAGCTTAAACAAGACATTTAATTTATGGATTACCCCATGGAGCTCTCTGGAATCCACAGGGTTTTCAGAGTGGTATACCTCTGGCTGGAATAAAACTAGTGATCCAGAAGAGCAATACTTAGCTCTTGTTGAGATAGTAATGTGTGGAGGACGTGTTCCAGTAAGCGGAGGAACAAACAAGACGCACTTTACACAATTCACAAGACTATTTCAGGAAAATCCTCAACTATTCTGGCAACCTTCGTACGGAGATATCGGCTTGGTATACTCTTTTGCAACGAATTTTTACTTCACGAATTTTACTCAGGGCTACGATAGCTATGAAGGCACCTACTATCTACTAGCCGATTCTCACCGGTCTGCTGACGTGATCGTGTTTGGTGATGGTTACTGGTTAAATATTACCCCTTCGTTAGCACAGCTTTCAAAATACAGAGCAATAGTACTTCCAGAAACTATTTGTTTAACAGATGATCAAGTAGCGTTGCTTGAGCAATATGTGCAAAACGGTGGAATAATTATTGGAATAGGTGAGATAGCAACACGCAACGGTCTTGGAGAACCAGTTAATAGGGCTTTTTCCAATTACTTTGATGGTGGAGTATACCAAGTTGGTGATGGATTAATAGTCTCTATCACCAGTATTTCACCGAGTCAATATCTTAAGTTGAGAATGCTTCACGACCCATTAGCAGACTATGTTTTGGATTCTTTCAAAAACATTTTAAACCAGTATGTCCCCCCTGAAATGTGGAGTGATAGCTTATCACCAAGAGCTCATATTTACAGGTTTCTTAACCAAGAAGAAAACGCACTAATATTTGGTATTATCAACTTTAATTACGATTTCGCAGAGGACAGGGTTATCAAGGATTACGATGTCGATTTTAGCTTTAAACTTCCACCTCAACTTAGAGACCAAGAACTATCTATATGGGTCTACAATGAGAAACACCCAGAAGGATTTGAAATACCTTACAACATCAGTGGAGACACCGTAACTATAACTATTCCAGAGTTAACAATTCTAACAATGATAGAGGTTAGACCTTACTTCGAATATCACGAACCAACAATAATCGATGAACCCACTATCTATAATGGTGAAACTTTAATCCTGGACAGAGATTTACTAGTGAATTCTACCCTAGTTTTATTGGATTCAGAAATTAATGTTCAAGGCTCTGTGAAGCCGATCAAAATAGAGGTACTACCTGGTGGAGCTCTTTATATAATTAACTCTAAAGTGAAAAAGGAAACTGGGTACTATTACATGGTTGCTAGAAGGGGTTCAAAAATTTTTATTAACGGTTCCGAGATTTCGGGAGCCGGATTATTTGGTACTCTAGATAGAGGTGGATTATGCATTGAAACAAAGTATGCAGTAGTATTGAACAGTGTGATACACGATAACTATGACTTTGGTATCCTTCTCTACAATGCAGATCACTCAATAATAGGTAATAACGTGTTTTCCAATAATAGTGTTGGTGTAGCGATTATTAATTCGTCTTACGTAGACTTCTTTAATAATACTGTGATCAACAATAACGTTGGTATATGCGTAGAATCTCCCGATATCTATGATGCTGGTGTACGGTTAAGAGCACTAATGCGTATGTGGGAGCAAGGAAAAGTTCCCAGCAGAGGTGCAGCAAAGATAACTATAGATAAATGCTATGTGTCTGGAAACACCTATTCTAACATTATAATTATAGGATGCAATTTTGTAACAGTCAAAAACAGTGAAATTAGCAACTCAAAAGGCAATAACATTTTCTGCTGGGAAAGCAGCATGACAAAGATCTACAACTGCACAATACACTCTGCCCACAATGGAATCTACTTTGAAGAATGCCCCGTAAATACGATACTGAACAACAAAATTTACAATCACTCATTTGCCGGGATCTTCATGTATAGATGCGTTTATCAAGGTGTTCTATACTGGAACCACCTTGAAAATCTAGCCGGGGACACAAGAATCGTAGGAAACTACATCAGAAACAATACCTATGGAATATACATGGACTTTCCTCCTGGTTACTTTAACAGTTATATGAGGATACAGAAAAACGAAATATCATACAATAACATCGGTATCTACGTTAATTCAACTGGAGGGAACATATATGAAAATAACTTCATTCAGAATAAAAAACATGCTGTAGTTGGTCCGGGTGGTGGTGGAGGTCTATGGGGATCTGGTTTATTCTATCTAAACATTTCTCAGATAATGTATGGCTTCAAAGATGAGCCTGTTGGTAATTACTGGGATGACTGGGATAAGCAAACAATTCCATATGAAGTGTGTCCTGGGTGGTATGATTATTATCCTCTTGATCAGCCAGTTAAAATACCTACAATCTTAGATGATGAAGGGCCGCTCATTAAAACGTACAACGACCAAAAAATATGGGTAAATGCAACGCATTTCAAAATAAAATTCGAATATTCTGTTATTGATCAAAGCCTACTCGGTGGAAGCGGTTCTAAAAACACGTTAAGATACTTTGGATGTTACTGTTACGTGGGTCCGAACCTTAGACAATTAGACCCACCATATTACGAGTTAGAGTTTCCATGGCTAGGATATCCTGCCCCACCAACCGGAGAACTCCTAGGTCCAGAAGAATTAACTAATGTTTTCAGAGGAACTTTTGAATCAAACGTAGTTAATGCAACATGGCTAAAAGATGCTACTCTGACTCTATACATAACAGATCAATGGGGCAACTGGAACAAAAATGATTCTGCACCCCCTCAGATATCGATTATAATAGGAGAGCAAATAAAACCGTTTAACACTTCAAATTTAACCATATATGCTCGAGTTTCAGATTGGAGCCCAATTGCAAAAGTCCAGTTAATGTACCTTAACGATTCTTCTTGGATAACAGTAAATATGACTTATGACGAGTCAACACACCTATACTATGCATCAATACCCTTACCAGAAGAAGGAACAATTCAATACAAAATATATGCTGAAGACATCTTTGGAAACTGGGCTGAGAGCGAAACATACAGCTACACGATACAAGCACCCACAGGACCCTCTGCTAATAATCTAGTCCCTTACATTGTTGGAACTTCGATCTCCGCAGTAGCAGTCATAGCAATAATAATCATCCTCAAAAAGCGGAAAATACTGTAAACTCAAAATATTTTAGCATTTTTATTATTTCCTTGATAGAGGCAGTTAATCCGAATTTATTAAAATTAAATATCAAAAAAGGCGAGTTGACTTGAATAATTCCAATTTAGCAAAATTCCTATTGATATTGTTCGTCTTAATGGCTTTAACAGTAAATACCGGGTTTAAAAACAACGTAACTAAGATAGAGGAAGTACATGGAATACAAGTTCTAAATTCCACAGCTACTTTAAATACTAAGGAAACCTTTACTAGCAAGGTTGTAATTGATTCTGGAAAAACCTTTGAACGTAGTAATGCAATAATTCGATACGAAGCATCGGAATCTCCCGTGTTTGAAGTATATGGAACGCTTAAACTGATAAATTGCACAGTAATCCTATCTAATCCAGTTGACTTCATCTATATTAGCGGTGGAGATGTTTACCTGAAAAATGTAACAATTACTAATCTCTTCGAAGGGACAGCAGGAAGTCTTTTCCAAGCAGACAGTGGAAGTCGTCTATATATTGACGGGTTTGAGGCGCACAACTTTATAGGTGCAGATCTATGGGGCACCAACAACCTCTACTTATCAAATTTAAACATTTCAATAACAGATTTCATTCATATAGCAGATTCGAATAATGTAACCTTAATTAACAGCGCGATAAATTTCCTTTATCAACCTGAACCAGATGGCTCTGTTTCCCAAACCCGTTTAATTGAACTCTCAAGCGTTAAAGATGTCAAAATTATAAGCAACACGATTAATATCCCAGTTGAAGCCCTTGAATTTTACAGTGCTCTTTTAGAAGCTCTTTGCCTAAACATCGCTGAAAATGTTATTGTAAAAAACAATAGGATCGTGAACGGCGGTAAAATAATAGTTACCTATGATGCAAGAAATATTTTAATTGCGAATAATACGCTTCTAGCTGAAAAACTTGTTGAAGGTTCAGAATTACAAATAGATCAAGATTCAGAAAACATAACAATAATTAATAACACTATTTCTATGTTTTGGGAAGGCATAGAAATCTACTCCCACTCAAAAATAATCGTAAAGAACAACACAGTCTATGATTGTGACACAGCCATCAAAATAGAGCCTATAAACTGGAACGATGTAGCAGACATCGTAGTAGAAGGAAACAAATTCATAAATTCAAACGTTTTAGTTTTTTATACAATTGGAGTAACCTTGAAAAACAATTCCTTTGAAAATCTTGCGCGCGCTAATGGATAGCAAAAATATTACGTTAAAAATGTGTACGTTGAAAAATAGCACCGTGTATCTGGAAGAATATACTGAAAACATAACGATAATAGATAATACGATCTACGTTGAAACTGGAAGCGAATGGCTAAAAATGGAAGAAAACGTGAAAAATGTCGTTGTCGACAATAACACCATAATAGGAATGGAAGTTTCCTCTGGAGAAACAGTAGAGCAAGAAACTCCGAGTACAGGAGAAGAAACAGAAAGCGAGGAGTCAACTGGCATAGAAGAAACACAAGACCATGAAGGAAAAGAATTGCCTTTCTTTGTGAAAATGGTTTCAACAGCTGTTATCGTGGCAATTACATTATCGCTGATCGGTTTAAAAATAAAAAAGAGACCTTAAATTAACTCTATGAAATATAGGGGGCCCCAGGATGTACTTGTTTATCCTATCTCAGAAAAGAGTTATATCTTTATTCCTGCTTTCTAAGAAAAACGCTATCGTAGTAGGATACCATCTGTTCTAATAACTTTATTCTTTTTTTCATGATCTCAAGCCTTGTTTTGAGAAGACTTTCTCCTTTTTCTGTGATATGATAAATACGTTTCCCCTTTCTTCCTACCTCTTTCTTCCATTGTGATGTAAGTAATCCCTTTTTCTCCATTCTCCTCAATATGGTATAAATGGCTCCGGGTTTAGGAATATAGTTACCAGTAGTTAGTTCTTCAATCCTTTTTCTCACTTCATATCCATGTAAGGGCTGTCTGTGAATAATCCAAAGGATGAGAGTTTCGATAAATGCGCGACCCGGATAACGGTCTCGAAAATGATCCCTCTTACGATTCAATCACATCTCACCTTTTCTCATCTAGACACCCTATTCCAATGAGTTCTCAAGTCTTTTAGCTGCAATTATCATGAAAAGCATAGTATACAAGACTAGTGCTCCCATATTGATGAGAAATATTTGTATGTTTCCTAAACCAAGAAGAGCGTATTGAAGTGAACTTACCATATGAGTTAGAGGCATGATGTAAGCTATGTATTGAAGAATGGCTGGAAGACTAGTGATTGGAGCGAAAATACCTGAGATAAACATCATAGGGATACGGATAATATTTAATGGCGTCATTGCTTCATGAACGTGTTTAGCGGAGGCAGAGAGAATCATACCTAATCCTGCTGATGCGATTGCCGAGAAGGCTATACTAATAAGAAGCAGTAATGGGCTTGCTACTTGATGGTGTGATACTACTGCAAGTATTCCCACGGGAATTATGGTGATTGTAAGCCCGTATAAGAAACTGGCAATAGTTTTTCCAAGGATGATTGTTAATAAGGAGACGGGCATAGCAAGTTGTGTGTCAAAAGTACCCTTTGTTCGCTCAAGTGCTAAAGTAGTGACACCTATTGAAGAACTACCGAAGAACACTGTAAGTGCTGCTAAACCTGGAAGCGCTTCAGAAACGGAGAGTCCCCGGCCAATCCAAAACGTTAAGAACATCAACACAGGGAAAAGTAATCCCATCATTACGGTGGGAGTTGAAAAGTAATATATCCTTACGTCCTTCCACGCTATGTAAGCGGCTTTTCTCAAATTTTTCACAGTATTCTTTCTCATTTCACTTTCCTCTTGCTCTTAATTTTCTTAACCGGCCTATTTGTTCCATTCGCTCTATATCTAGTGAAGAAAGACCAGTTAATTGTACAAACACGTCTTCTAACGTCGGTGTTAGCGTATTAATGGATACTATCTCCAAATCGTTTTCCTCGGCAAACCTACTTATCTCCTGTATTGTTTTTGGAAAATTGCTGGTATAGATCCGTATCTTATCTCCTCGTTTCTTAACTCTACTAACAGTGGATAGTTTGGCAATACTCTTTTCAACATCAGCTACATATCTGTCGAAAGATACCTCTATTACTTTTTCTCTTCTTTTCGCAGATTTGAGATTTTCTGGCGAATCCAAAGCGATAATTTTCCCGTTTTTGATTATAGCGATTCGATCACAAAGCATGTCAGCTTCTTCAATATAATGTGTCGTCAAGAAAATCGTCGTGCCTCTCTCATTTAATCTGCGCAAGAATTCTCGTATCATTCTTGCACTCTGCACATCGAGTCCTGCAGTTGGCTCATCTAAGAATAAAAGTGAAGGATCGTGGATAAGAGCCATAGCTATTGCTACCCGTTTTCGTAGCCCCTTTGAAAAATTTTCTACTTTCTCGTTACGGCGATTATATATTCCAAGTAGTTTGAGGAGATTTTCTGCCTGTTCTTTTCTTTCTTTCTTTTGAATATCATGTAAGCTAGCAGCAAACATAAGGTTATCCCAGGCAGTCATTTCTGGGTAGGGATTTGCGGTTTCCGAGACTACACCTATTTGTGCTTTTACATCTACCGGGTTTTTTACAACGTCTATTCCCATAACATGTGCTGTGCCGCTTGTTGGCTTTAAAAGCCCTGTAAGCATGCGAATTGTTGTAGTTTTTCCTGCTCCATTTGGACCTAGTAAACCGAAAAACTCGCCCTGTCTAACTTCAAAACTAATATTATTTACTGCTAAGAAATTTCCGTAATACTTAGTTAGATTTTCAGCCTTAATCGCGTTCATTGATGATCAACATAAGTAACAATGTTACCTATATAAATGTTATCCTTCCGCGGTTTTTGTTGACTCATTGTTAGTGTAACGTTCTGGGATATGT
>JAEOSG010000315.1 GCA_016840485.1 Candidatus Baldrarchaeota archaeon | reverse complement strand
CTATCTGTGATATGGTTTTGTCTCCTTTGATGGCTTCTAAGGCTACCTCTGCCTTGAATTTTGATGAGTACTTCCTGTTCCTTCCCATTTTCTCATACCCCCTCTCAAAATGAATATTATCACCTGTCCAGTTTTCGGGGGGCATCTCACTACTTGAAAAGGTCAGGCAACCAAGCAAAAATTCTCTATTGGTTCAAGAGTTTTTCTATGAAAACCTTAAATCTTCTTGTTTGTTCTTCTAAAGTCCATCCTTTTTCGATAACATACTTTCTGTAATAACTTGAATCATATTCTCCACTTACAATCTTCTCTACTGCTTCATCTATGGTGTTAAACAAGAATTCCTCGTCGTACAATTCCTTAGCATCATAGAAATTATGTATGATTGGCTTTAAACCCTTTGCCATTCCCTCTATGATATTATAGGGATGTCCTTCATGAATACTCGTAGACAAAAGATAATTCTTATCCTCCCACCATTGATCTATGTCTTCTACCCATCCGTAGAAAACAACATTATCTTCAATTCCAATGGCTTTAGCTAGGTGCTTTAAGTAGATTTCATACATTGGATCGTCAAAACTTCCCGCAATATGCAATTTGTATCTTTTATCTTTTTCAATGAGTTTTCTAACTATTTCAAAAGCGATGTGAAGATTTTTCCTTAAAATGATGTGAGCAACCCAGCCTATGTTATATCCTTTGTAGCGCTTTTTGAATTTCAGACTATCGATATTCACCCCGTTGTAAATAACCTCAGTTTTTATTTTTCCCAAATCAACACCTCGTGCCTTAAGAACTTCTCGCATGAAATTTGATACGAACACAACTCCATCGACATTATCCCAGTTAATTAGGAAAGGATATTCAGTGAATGCTTCATATCTGTGGAGTCTAATGAACAATTTCTTGCCCTTTTTCTTTAGGTAACTTGTTGCCACTGCAAAATCAGAAAGCCATTCTACCCATATAACCTCAGCCCATGAAATTGCTTTTTTCAAATCGGTTGGGAAGAGCTTTATCAAAAATCTATAAAGCAATGGTTTTATAATATTCTTTTTCAAAAGCATACACAGAAATACATAGAGGCGCGAACTCATTTTAGATAGTATAAATTTTCTGATCCAAAAGTGTTTTGAAAGCTTCTCTACAAGGTCATCGGTGAAGTTATCTGCACCTTCACCTACGATCAATGCGACTTTTAATTTGCCTCTAGCTTTATCAATCTTTTCTCTGTTGATCTCCAATTTGCTTAATAGCCTTTGTTGTTCCTCTCTATTCTTTACTTTCTTAATAGATCTCAAAAAGAACTTGTTGGCCTTTCTGTAATCACCTTCAAAGTGGTAAACATCTCCTAAAACCTCTAGAATTTTCCAGTGTTGCCCATATTTTTTCATATAGTCATATGCCATCTTTTTACAGAGACTCCACTTTTTCAAGTTTCTATAGATCAAGCACATGTAATACAACGTTCTTTCATTGGAACTTTGCGCATTCAGTATTCTTTTAAGTATTGATAAAGCTTTGTTGTAATTTTTTGATTCGAAATAAGATATAGCCTTAGATAATTCGTTTTCCATAATTATCAATCCACCCCCTCTAATGAAATGCTTCCCATACTTTAGACAACATTCGGCAGAAATTACGTACTTTCATCGACCAGTTTTGCGTAGTTTTTCGTTTTCTTCAATCTTTGTTTGTATACCTATAAGTCCTGTCTTCTGTTTCTCTCTCAATCTGTAGCTTTTTCCTCGAATGTTTATTATTGTACAATGATGTAAAAGTCTGTCCAATACCGCTGTTGCTAATACTTCGTCTTCAAATATTTTGTCCTATTCGGTAAAACTTCTGTTGGATGTTAAGATTATGCTTCCCTGCTCGTATTTCTGACTTACTACTTCAAAAAATAGTTTTGCTCCTTCTGTATCCAATGGCAGGTACCCTAGTTCATCTATTATTAGTAGGTCAAGGGATTTGTAGAATCTAATGGTTTTTTCAAGATGTCTCTCAACAAAGGCTTTCTTTAATCTATCCACCAATGTTACAGTGTTAACGAAGTATATTTTCTTTCCCTCTCTCAATGCTTCCATTCCAAGACTTACTGCCAGGTGTGTTTTTCCTACTCCAGGTGGCCCTAGAAATACTACATTTTCCTTTCGTACATGAATCTCAAAGTTTTCAATTCCATCATTTGTTTCCTGTCTATGCTGGGTTGGAAACTGAAATCGAATTCTTCCAGAGTTTTGTGGAAAGGTAATCCACTGTATCTGAGAGCTGTTATGTATTTCTTGTTTTCAT
>JAEOSG010000314.1 GCA_016840485.1 Candidatus Baldrarchaeota archaeon | reverse complement strand
AGTTCGGTCTGTTATTCTTGTTTTGTGGAAAAGCTTTTATAGGAGTATATTATCTTAAGTCTTACGATGTAAGTTTGAGGTTGAAAGGATGAGGCGCATGGTCATGAAATATTTGCTTCTTTTCTGTGGAAGCCTTCTCCCTTCTCCCCGATGAAGCAAATCCATGCGCCCGACCAACAACCAATGAAAACTTGAATTCTGTTCGCGAAATATTTTCTAGAATGATATAACTAGATAGGCGAAATACCTCTTAAAAGAACGGAAACGAGGATAATTCTAGAAGAAAATTCTGAAAGAGGAAAATAGAACATGAATACTGGAAATAAAAACCAGAGAAAACGTAGAGACAGATTATATATAATTGCAGAAATACTTGAAATAGCAAAAGATGGAACTCTGAAAACCCAGATAATGTATAAGGCAAACCTAAGCTTTTCACAGTTAAACGAGTACCTAAACCTTCTTGTAAATTTAAATCTGTTAGAATCAAAGCAAATTAACGGGAAAACCATCTATAAAACCACAGACAAAGGATTTAAATACCTTGACAGCTACAAAGAGATACTTCAACTTTTAAAGAACACAAAAAATAGCATCAAAAAACTACCCGTCAACTGGATAAACAACCTACATTAAATCCAACTATACATTTTTGCCTCTCAGGCTCATTTTATTAGTCGCTAGATCAAAATCTTAAATAAAAGGGGAAGTTAGGGTGAAATTATGTTTATTGTCTCCTTCTTTTTTCTATAGGCCAATATCACTATTGTTATTATCACTGTTGCCAGCATAAGAATCGCAATTATTTCCGGAGTTAACAGGGTTGGCAGCTGTGGAGCTGAGGCCAATCCGATTGTTGGGTCATGCTCCAACGTATAGTTGCCAAAGTATGGATAGCAAATGAACAATCTTAGATGGTGGCCAGCCGCAATGTAAGACGCCGTAACATTTACAAAGTCTACGGTGTCTCCGGTTTCATTTAGCAACCTTGCCCATGGAACAAACTCTAGGAATCCAACTGGTACATCGGTTTTCCCACAGTGGAAGTGTAGCCTTATACGCTCTCTGAATCTCTCTCTAAGCCTTAAAGTTGCCTCTATTGGTTTTTCATCCTGATCTGTTTCATCCTGTTCTACCGGGTAGTATTCGCCATTTATTGACACTTTTTGCATTTTAGATCTGCTTTCAATTTGTATTTGAGCTTCAACATGATGTTGAGCTTCATACTCCACCTCGTTCCTAGCGCATCCTAAATCATCAATATTTATAGACGCCATGTTTATCCACAAAGCAAGTCCTGTTCTATTCGTTGGTATAGGTTCTAAACCGTTGTTTTCAAGGAACTCATTGATTTTATCTACGTTCCACTCCCAGTGATTCACAACAAAGTCGAATTTTAGCTGCCCAGCCGCAACAGTATAATTATAGTCTTTATTAGATGGATCAGGTGTCTCAGTGGTTGTGGTGTTATAGAATCTGCATCTTATCTGGATGTTATTTTTTGCAAATTCAAATCCCCGACGGCCATATACATCAGTTAGAGTAAAGTTAAAGGACCAATAAGTCGAATTTTCAGTTTTAACTAGTTTTGGTCCTGTAAGCGTCCAATTGCATGCACTGAAAGGCAGAAAAGCTCTATGTAAGCCATGCAGGAGATCGGAAAAATCTTCAACAGCCTTCCTAAAACTGCTGCCAAATCTTCCCAGAAGACATCCTTGTTGGAGTCTGGGTTTGATATCGTTCCATAATGTCGCATTTATGGTGGTATTCTCTGCATGGAAGCGATGTCTGTAATACGGTTTATCAAGTCTTAGATATTCTATTACTCCTTTAAACTTCACCACGTATATTCTGCTGCTATCGTTTGTATACCACCATATGAACATAGGCTTTCTTCCACTAGCAGGGAAAATCAGCGTTATCAATGGGGAGTCGAATCTATACCATGTTGCGTTCCATCTGTATGGTTCAGATACTGGTAGACTTTTCGCGTATTCATCGTCTTCTTCAGCACTTACTGGATTTAGAGCAATGACTGTTGGTAAAACTAGCAGAATCATTAAGCTTAGACTCATTAGCAAATTCTTTCTTGTTTTCATCTTCTTCACCGAAAATATCTTTGTAAAACAGTCTTTTAAGTGAATTGTTTCTATAAAACTGGAATTTTCAAGTTAGGCGTTTCTAGAATTCTCGAACTTTTGTTTAAGGCGTATTTTATCGGTTCTAGAAATCTCGAACTTTGTTTGGGCCAGTTATTAACCACATGCTTTACATTTTTAGGTGAGCTCTCTACTTACTAAAGA
>JAEOSG010000313.1 GCA_016840485.1 Candidatus Baldrarchaeota archaeon | reverse complement strand
GTTTTAAGTTTCTGGCTTACCTCTGAAAGTCGTGCTGAGTCATAATTATCTGAAGGTTTTTGGGATTGGAGCTAACAGACAATTTAGGCTTTATCGTAGGTGAGGAGGGAGCTACCGGGAAATTAACAATTAGTAAACCGTTACAATTGCTCTGATATGGAACTTTTGAACTAGCTTCTTTGCAACAAGTTCTTTCGTCCTAGGAACGTGGACTTCCAGGGTGGATGGACCATCTGCATAAACAGCCCACTGATTAAGCGCTTCATCTTCAGTGACGGAAGATTCTGTTTCGACTTCGATAAGACGATTGATTTTACCATTCTTACCAATGAGAAGATCCGGATAAACCTTTCCTCCATTCCTTTCTACATAGCAGTTGTGCTCACCATTAGGATTCGTACATACATAATTCCCCTTCTGGCGCTCAAGAGCTTCCAGTCTGGCAATCTCTTGGTCATGAAGATTCTGTTCGTAATCTATTCTTTTTGCCATTTTTTCCTCCTTTAATTTTTAATTTTATTTTTTGTGGCATGTGCGGAAAAACTTTTTCTTGACTAATTAAGAGAAATAAAGTAAACTGTTAGGGTAGTGGCATTTGTGGCACATGCCACATACTCAAAGCCCGGTAGCTCCTCACCCGAGTTATCTGGGCTTTTTCTTTAAGTTTTAGCTTCAAGTCATCTAAATCTCCTATCTTATAGTTATCTCAAAAGCACACTATATTTCACTTTATGTTAACCAATATCGCTTCTTCTTCTTCGACCCATTCTGCATCATAATTTTTAGTCCGTGTGGTGTCAATGCCGTAGTAGTCAAAAAATGATTTGGCAGCAACCGAATAGTTACCTGGCCTTTTTAAAAGTTTAACGGCTCCTTCTTCATTCTTGTCATTTGTAAATGCAATTGCAATTTTGGTTCTATCTTTTGACATGTAAAGTGTAGCGTATGTATACCTGTCTAGACCAAATTTTTCTATTGCTCCGTTGTTAAATCCTATCTGACCCTGCTTGCGTATTGAAATTTTAGGTCTAAAAGACCTTCCTACCTTGGTAAATTTTTCAAAATCCTTTAGCATATTTTTTGTCTCTTTCAATTTTAATTTTTATATTATATCATATTTTTGAAATACGTCAAGATAACCAAGATAACAATGCTTGTGTTACATGTAAATATCGTATTAGGTATACTCATTGGTGTACCCTGTTGCATTTTACTTCTTGCATTGTCTTTATTTAAAATAACACCAGGTTAATACACTAAACTCGCAACAAGAATTCCTAACTTGAGAATGCTCTCCCCCTCGATTCCTATCGGCAGCCCTGCCTCTTTGATTCTTCTTATGCGCTCTTGGTGTGACACTTTCTTTTCTCCTTCGTACTGTCCGTCATACCATTTCTGAATATCCTTTTCCTTTGCTCCGCAGTTTGGACAGTCTCCCTAGATAAAGTAAAAAACTGTTTTAAATTTCTGGCTTACCTCTGAAAGTCGTGTATAGACATGGTTTTACCTCCGGCCTGACCTTGACAAATTGTTTCTGAAATGCAAAGATACATTCCCCCTGGCAAGTCTTTTCTGCCCTGCTTCATTCAGAGGTACCTTCAATTCTACTCCCTGGCTGCCAGGGGGGAATAGAATCAAAAGGAGAAAACGTAAAGAAAGGCCTGGTTGACGTTCAACTCGGATTAAGAGAGAAAATAATAATGTTCTTGAGCAATTTGCTTTTCTACCTAAAATCTCATCCCACGATTGTTTTGAAATTTTAGGTAATTGAATCTGTCCAAATCGTGGTCAACGTTTTGAATATATCTGAAGTTCCGAGCGAAGCGAGGATTTGGGCGAAGTCATATACTGCCGAAGCCAGATACACGCTTGTTGTGCGCAGTCAGGTTTTCTTCTAAGCATATTGTTCTCACCCTATGTCTTTCCTTAGTTCCCATAATTGGATATAAAAACCACCATCTATCATCAAGACTCGAAGAACAAGTGAGTTCTAGTAGATTTGAAATAAAATATGAAAATGACAAACCTTCAAGGTTGTAAATATTATAAAAGTCATTTTGACAGTTTTCTACAGGAGGATTTAATCTGTTTCTGTCTCCTCTTCTCCAAAATCTAACGAACACATTTGGTCCTAACGATATGTGATTCACATAACCTTTTGCTTTTTTTAGTGCCTGATCTATGTTTCTAGAGTTAATATCATCTTCGTATTCATAACTGAAAATTCCATTGAAGATCTTCTTTCCAATCAACTTTCCATTTGTTTCTGCTTTTTGTATTATTTCTTGCAACTGGTTATTTCTTATC
>JAEOSG010000312.1 GCA_016840485.1 Candidatus Baldrarchaeota archaeon | reverse complement strand
CATGGACATTATGACCACACGGACGGATTAATAGGCGTATTAAAAAATATAAACAAGTTTGTTCCAGTAATAGCGCATCCTAAAATTTTTAGCCCTAAATTTTCAACAACCAGGCGTAAATTAAGGTTTATAGGTTCAGCATTTACGCAGTCTGAATTGAGAAACTATGGAGGAATTCCACTCCTTGCGAGGAATCCCGTTTCTATTGCGAAGGGTATAACTACAACAGGCGAGATAGAGCGTGTTACTTCTTATGAGAGGGTAACGGGCTTTTTCACGGTTGAACGTGAACATTTTATTAAAGATGACATTATTGATGACCAAGCTTTAATCCTAAATTTGGAAGGAAAAGGACTTGTTGTTGTAACTGGCTGTGCCCACGCTGGAGTTGTTAACACAATTCTACACGCACAAAAAATGTTGAAAACTGAAAAGGTTTACGCAGTTTTAGGCGGCTTCCACTTGGTTGATGCATCAACAAGAAGGATAGAAGCAACGATAGAGGACTTAAAGAAGCTTGACATTAAATTTTTGGGACCTTGCCACTGCACAGGAAAGAAGGCTATGAAGACGCTTAAAGAAGTTTTTGGAGATAAATGTCGTTTTCTCAAAACTGGAGATGTGATAAAGTTTTAAATTTTAACCACACACACCAAAACAAAAGTGGAACTGAAATAAAAAGGTGTAGTTCTTTATGCTTTTATAGACAATCTACGGCGTAATTCATTCAGAATGTCGGCTTCTTCTCTTTTTCCCATATTCTCAAGTCTAATAATTGCAGGGTTTTTCCTAACAAATTCTCTGGTTTCTGGTTCGGGTAATTCTCCGATTAAGGCTAGGATTGCAATGTGAGATTTTAGGTCACTTATTTTAGTGCAGAAGTTGAACACATCGTTTCGAGAAACTTTTCCAGTTTTGCATTCGCATATAAGAATTGTTCCGTTTCTTATTGCTAAGACATCAACCTCATGTAAAATACCGGAAGCACCCATAACGTGAACACTTGTCCAAGTTTTGCAATCTAATTTACGCAACAATCTAGCCATGTATGCTTCGAACCAAAGATTTTTTTCCCATACTCTCTTTACTTGTTCATTCACCTTGTAAACGTAAATTCGCTTTGCATTTTCTCTGGTTATGTTTTTGTTACAAATATAACACTTCTTTGCGCCTGTAAACTCTTCGGTTGATAAAATTACTTTACACTTCGGGCAAAGAAGTATACTGGAAGGAACTAAGATTTCAAAACCTGTCTTTTCATTAATCTTATCACCAATGGAGAGCAGTTTCTTATTTTCTGTTTTTACCCATTTCTCATCAACTTTACCCACGAATCCGTGCATAAAACTCGAACATATAGTTTGTAACTCATCTCTGGGCATTCTCTCAAATTTTCGCTTAACAGTTTGGCTGATTTCTTTCTCAAGAGTTTTGTAGAGCTTCGAATCTGCGAAATATCTTTTGAGGGAGTTTTCGAGTGTAAAGAAGAGATTAAGGTTTTCACCTTTGGCAAAACTTAGAAAAGTTCTTGTCAAACCTGGAGCGAACAGAAAAGCTTCTTCTTTAATAAGTTCTTCGATAAGTAATCGTATGTCGTCATGGCAGAGGTTACGAATAGAAACAAACTCTTTCACTGTTTTATTTTTTAACAAAGTTTGCTTTTCCAAGTCCTCGATAATTTTCAGTAGTATGTTCTTACCCAGAATCAACGTAATATTTTCTTGCTTCGTAGATGAATCAAGTTCTATTATGGAGATTGGCATTTCCACCGAAAAATATCCCTTAAGGCTCAATTTAAATTTTAATGCACACACAAATGGAACTGATTTCTGAAAAAGGTTGTGCTTGAGGTAATGGAGAAGTTTAAATTTTAACTTGGCATTATTGGCGATAGGATTCTGTAGGCTATTCCGCCAAGTAAAAGCGCCAATGCTATATCAACTAGGGTTATCGTTAAGGCTTTTCTCCATCCGAGCTCTTTTATGCAAGCAGCTATAGTGGCTATGCATGGAATATAAATCATAGTTACAAGCGAAAAGACAATCATCTCAACTGCCTTTAAAGATTCTAAAGGGATAAGTTGCGAAAGCAGGATTAGGGTTAATTCTTTGCGTAAAATTCCAAAAATTAGCGGTATCCCTGTTTCTTTTGGAAGACCAAGCCAGCCTTCAATAAGCGGTGAAGCAGCGTTTACCACGTAACTCATGGTTCCAGAAATGGAGAGGGCTGAAATGGTTAGGCTTCCAGCAATTATTATTGGAAAAGCTATGTAAACGAAGTCTTTTGTTCTCGCCCAAGTTTTCACGAGCACGTTTTTTATG
>JAEOSG010000311.1 GCA_016840485.1 Candidatus Baldrarchaeota archaeon | reverse complement strand
AATCTGAATTCTATCAATGTACCGTCCAAATCGAATATTACTGCCTTCACTGGCATGTCATGCTTGCTCCATGTAAGGCTGCGTGTAGGAGTCTTTTATGAAAGCCTCTAAGCCCAAAATATATGTTGTGGTGGAGGCGTTGCAAAATTTTAAACAACACGAACAGATGAGGCTTTAAAAATCAAAAAAACTTCTGTTCCAACATTCAGCCCCATTTTTTCAAATGAAAGCCTGGTAACTTGACTAGTTATCACCCTGCCAACGTCAACCTTAAGTTTAACAACTTGACCATAATCGGAAACCTCGATTATGCGCCCCTTTAAAACGTTTCGCGCACTTGACTTCAGAGGAATTTTTGAAACAATTATGTCTTCCGGCCTAATGTAAACTGTAACTTTTCCATTTTTTTCAATTGCCGCTTCAATCTTTAAACCATCGCCTATATCGATGATGGCTGTTCCCTTACCAGAAGGCTTTGCATTACCGACAAAAACATTTTCAAGCCCAGCAAAATCCGTCATGGCTAATGATGGCTTGAGAAATATCTCCTCCACAGTTCCCGTTTCTGCTATCTGCCCATTTAAAAGTAAAACTGCCTTTTTTGCTATCTTCCGAACTTGAAACATGTTATGCGTAGCAACAACAATTGTTGTTCCCATTTCCCTATTCGCATAATTTATCGCTTCTTCGACTATTGATGTTGTTTTTGGGTCGAGATTCGCCGTAGGCTCATCCAAAAGAAGTATTTCCGGTCTTAAAACAAGAGCTCTGGCTAATGCAACCCTTTGTTGTTCTCCTCCGGAAAGTTTTCTTGCTTGACGTTTTTCGTATCCCTTAAGTTTAACAAGTTCTAAGGCTTCATTCACCATAGATTTTATCTCATTCTCTGGGAATCCGCGAATTTTTAATCCATAAGCTACATTGTTAAATACTGTCGTATTGAAAACTACTGTTTTCTGAAAAACCATAGTGCAATTTTGTCTAATTGCATGGAGATTATCTATTGTTATTTTCTTTCCCTTATAGACTATTTCTCCTTTTGTAGGTGTTTCTATCCCCGCCATGATTTTCAACAATGTTGTTTTTCCTGCTCCATTCGGCCCAATAATGGCTAAAAGGTCCCCCTTCAAAACTTCCAGATTTATCCCGTTTAACGCGGTTATATCCCCGTATAGTTTGGTGACCTCTCGTAGTGAAAGAAGCGTCTTCATGTTTGCTCCCTTTTAAGTATGTTAACTGCAAAGTTTAGGGTAAATACTATTGATAGAAGTATTATCGTTAGGGCTATTCCTAACTCGAAGTTTCCACGCGTTGTTTCAAGTGCAATGGTAGTTGTTAAAACTCTTGTTAACCCAGCAATGTTTCCTCCAAGCATCAGGGCTATGCCTAATTCTGCTATGGCGCGGTTAAAGCCTGCAATTATCGCTAACGTAACGCCTGGTAGTGCTTCGCGTAGTACAGCCATGCTTGCCTCGCTTTCAGAAGCCCCTAAAGTCTTCGCCAAATCTCTTACTTCCTTTCCAATAGCCTCTACTGCATTTGCACTGAAACTTACCATTATTGGAGTAATGAGTATGGCTTGTCCTATGATAATTGCTGTTGGAGTGTAGAGCGCATGAAGAGTTCCCAGAGGACCGCTCTTCGAGAAGATTAGGTATAAAATTAAGCCCAATCCAACCGTTGGGATTCCGAGCAAAGCATTAAAGAAACCCTTTACTAATTTTTTACCTCTAAAAGTTTTTGAACCGATAAGTATTCCTAAAGGTAGGCTCCAGACGAGCGCCAGCAAAGTTGCTGTTCCAGATACATAAAGGGAGCGAAAAGTTGCATCTAAGACAGCCGGGTCTCCCGAAACTATGAGTTCTATAGCTCTTTTCAATCCCTCAATTACTTCCCACATTCCGTATCACCATCCCCGTAGTGGAAAATGTCCCAGTACCGAGAAGGGCATTCTGTTCCGTTAATAAACGCTGCTTCCATAATCCATTGTGCTATTAAGGATTCTTTCTTCTCCTTTAAGAGGGAAACCGCAGGATAAAACAGGCTTTCTCCATAAATGTCTTTTTTAAATTCGCCTATCAGGGTTTGGGTTTCATTTGTAATGAGAAATTTTATGAAAAGAAGTGCGTCGCCAAAATTTACAGTTGGCACTCTGTCCGGATTGACTGCAATTACGCTATAGACATTAAGCAGCTCCTTTCTCTTGTCAACTAGAATTTCGAGGCTGATGAGGCCTTCCTCTCGATACTTAAGATACGTGCCAATATCAGAGAGTGTATATGCGTTCCTTTCGTTTGCTATTAGCAATGTTTTTCCCATACCC
>JAEOSG010000104.1 GCA_016840485.1 Candidatus Baldrarchaeota archaeon | reverse complement strand
GCCTCCTCTGCCTTTTCTTCTGGAATTGTTCTTCTATCGATTATCAGTTTACATTCACCGGGAATAACGTTTGGTGCTATACCGCTTTCAATTATTGTTATGTTGGCTCTGGCTGGTAATTTTTCATAATGTTCTGTGGCAGCATATTTTGATACAATATTTTTCTCTAGTTCTTTTCCAAGTTTCTCAACAAACGATACGATTTTTGCAGCAAGGTAAATGGCGTTTTTCCCTTTAAATGGGTACGCGGAATGAACTTGCTTACCCTTTACTAAGACGGTTACCCTGGCTACGCCTGAAGCCCCAATAGATAAACCTTCTGGACCAGAGTCTAAAACAACGCCAATGTCTCCAGTGATACTCCTATAGAATTCTTCTGATTCACCTGTTTCCTCGCCGCCAGAAACAATTAGAACTGGGTAGATTTTGGGCTCAAGTTTTTCTTCAATTATCTCTTTAAAGGCTGTTAAAGCAGCTGCAATGCAAGATTTATCGTCGGAAGCTCCTCGACCATAAACCTTGCCATCTTTCACAAATGGTTTAAATGGGTCAAAGCTCCAACCTTCTCCCGGCGGCACGACATCGTAATGCGTCAGAAAAACAACTTTCTTCCCATTTTTTGGAACATTTGGCAAAGTTATTTTCAAATGTGGAATCCCTTTCCCATCAACCACCTTCTCAACATTACACCCTATTTTCTTAGCTTCCTCCATGACCAACTCTACAATTTTATCAAAATTTTTCCTTTCGGACGAAGTCGTATCTATAGACACGAGCTTTTTCAAAAATTCAACCATATAATCAACACTCATTTTAGCTCACCCTCTAACATAACAGTAATACTGAAATATTAAAATTTTTAAAAAAATATTAGTAATAGTTCTATGGACAATAAAATTATCCCAAATGTTTTTGTGGTTATTCAAAAATTAATAAATACTAGCAAAAACTATACAGGAAGAAAAATAGTCTGGCTGTAATTTAAGGGTAGAACAATGGCTTTAAAGAGGATAGCGGAAAAATATCGTAAATTATGCCATGTTATGTCTTCAATGAACGCTTATTAATATTTTACTCTTCGATTCTCTTAAGTTTCTTTCTAACATTTCTTGTCATTATTTCTAATGCAACACTAATAGGTAATATTAGAACTGCTCCAGGAAGTAAATATTCTGGCTGTAAGCCGAAAATTGTTCTCAACTCTCCAACAATAACTTCAAATGGGCCGAGAGTATAATTTGCATGACCATCGACACTTATGTTTTCTGGTATCCACCACCAAGTCGTTACAGTAGCAGTTAGGTTGTTTTTACCCCTATGCAATAAATAATAGGAACCTCTTCTAATAGACAGCAGAAGCTTTCCCCAAGCATAATAGCTCGCTATTTGAAATCCTCTTTCCTGTTCAGCTTCACTTATCTTCTTCCCGTTAACGTATAGGTTAAAAAGGAAAGCAATCCGTCCATTCACGCTTTCATTAGTTTTTAGACGTATTGTGTAGTTGATGTAAGGGAAAACTACGTAATGCTCTGGAGATTTCCCTAGACTAAATATGACTGTCCAACTATAATGTCTTTTACTTATCAGATAATGTAATGTATTGTTAAACGTGTAATATGTTTTGTTTTCTGACTCCGTAAAATTATAAGATGCAAATATCACTTTTGAATCCTCATACTTATATGACCTCGCTACCTTGCCAGAAACCTGATAACCAGTTGCAAAAAACAACAAAATAAAAAGAAAAATGTAAATTAAAAATACACTTTTCCACTTGACCATTTCACTCACCAATCAAGTATGAAAGCATAGAGGGGATACGTCGTTTCCCAATGTGGCCAAGGTGTTCAAACCCACTTCAACCCAGTAGGTCCAAGATAGTCAATTCTCCAGCAGTGTCCCTTAGGGAAATAATATTCAAAATAATATTCACTGCTACACGTGTATTCAAGCTTAACAAGGCCGGTAGAAACATATTGGGAAATTTTAACCTTTGCATCAACCTTTAAAATCATGCCACTTTTACCCTCAAGTTTTCTCCAACGCGCCCCTCCACTTGTCGCAAGAACTTCATCAGGATCATCGTAAGGTCTTTTGTAACGAAGATCTACTTCTACTGTCTCATAAGTGCCATAGGGATCTAAGGTCCATTCTGTCTTTGTCGGTATATTTCTATAATCCGTTTCACCTGGGTGCACTAGTTCAACGATATCGGTCACACGGTGTCCAAATTGTTCCCAATCTATTACTTTGGCGTGGTATCCATAATCATTTACAATAGCGCCACTCCATTTGTCTGCATCATAAACATGATAGATAGCCCATTTAGCGAGTTGACAAATCATTAGGATCTGCCCATCTTCTGCTCCCGTACCCTCTGTAGACTCTTTTTTGGAGACCCACCCAAAGGTTCCCATTTCAAATATTGCTTTGGTTGTAGTGCTTGTTTCCCCCATTGCACTTCCTTTTGGTGGTGATGTTACTATTAGTATTGGTGTCCATAGGATTCTTTCTCCCACTTTTCTTCTACTCTTATTATTTCTGGTGGAAATCCTGTTGGTTGTTGTGTTTGGTTTGTTGCTGCTGTTGCTGTTGGTATTAACATGTTGAGTAGGAATGCTGCTAGTATTATTGATATTAGGGTTGTTGCGAGAAGTATTTTTATGTCGTTTTCATCTTCGTTTCTAAAATTTTTAGCCACTTGTAGGTCCCCCTTCCACATTTAGAAAAATTGTCGCTTACAAGGTATATATATCGGTTGTAACACAGGTAACTACATAATATACATAAATATTTTTAGTAAACCGCTAACTAGTTTATGCCTGTTAGGTTTTTTGCTAGTTTCATTTTTTCTTCGAAGTTTGCAAGTCTGCTTATCATGATTCTCTGTGCTTCAGGGGACCCTGCGCCGTGCATGGATTCCACTAGGTATCCTGTGCTCATGGTCATATTTTCGATTAATCTAAATATTTTCATGCGATGTTCGGTTGGAACATCTGATACTCCGCGAAGATACTTTTCGATTAGTTTTCCGAGTTTAGGGTCTTTGTAGTCTTTTTCACTTGGCATGGTAGCTATTAATCCGCCGGCAATGTCATGGGCGAGTCTAGCAATTTCATAGGGAAATTTTGTAACATTCAGTTTGCAGATGTTTGCTAGCATAGAGTCTACTCTAAAGGTTCCTGAGGAAGTTTTAAATCCCTCATAGCTACAGGCTAAGCCGCAAGCATGGAGTGTTTCATTTAAATAAACCATGTCTACAAGTTTACTTCTAATATGAGACGCTTTAAGAACGCCGTTGTATTTTGCTGCGAGAGCTGCCGCACCGATTAAAACGTCTCCTAAACCAACTTTGCAACCGCCGTAGCTTTGCCTGTGATACGAGGCGAAGGTTTCTACAAGTTGTCCTGCAAATTCATATTCGCCACACATGAAAACCCTGTTCCAAGGTACAAATACGTTGTCAAAGATTACTAAGGCTTCATGGCCTGCGGCACCGTATTTAAAGTTACCTAGGTCGAAGTATTCTCCTCTAAGTTTTCTTAGATCTCCCATCTGTCTTCCAACGATTAACGTTATTCCTTCAGTGTCTGTTGGAACTGCAAAGGACACAGCGTAGTCCTTGTCTTTTTCGGTTAAAGCTCTTGTAGGCATTACGATAATTTCATGTGAATGCACTACACCTGTAATATGAACTTTGGCCCCTCTGACTACGATACCGTCATCTCTTTTCTCAACAACGTGTACGTATAGGTCTGGATCCGCCTGTTCGCTTGGTCTTAGGCTCCTGTCTCCTTTCACATCCGTCATTGCACCGGCGCAGGTTAAATCTTTACTTTGAACATGTTTAAGGAATTCTATGAAGTATTTGTGGTATTCTGTTTTATGTTTTTGATCTATTTCGTAGGTTACGATGCTTAAAGCGTTTAGCGCGTCCCATCCGACACATCTTTGAAAACATGTACCAGTTTTCTGACCTAGAACTCTTAGAAGCTTAACTTTTTTAACGAGATCATCTACACTGCGATGTATGTGAGTAAATCTATTGATTTTCTTTCCAGTTAAATGTGAAGTAGCTGTTGCAAGTTGAGTATACTTTGGGTCAAAGGCGATGTCATAAGTTGCTGCAATTGAGTTTAAAGAAGGTTTTAAGAGAGGGTGTTCGCAGGGTTTCTCTATTTTTTCCCCGAAAGCATATACCTCAATTTTCCTCCCCTTCAAACTATCAACATATTCTTTACCTGACATCAACATTTATGACACCATGTATTACATGGAATGTTGTAAAATTAAAAGCTTCATTCATTGATGACCATTCATGCTTTGTATCAAAATTAATAACTGAATTAGCTGAATGTTTGACCATGATTAGTTAACACAATTCAGATTAATATGATTTTATAAATCACCACAGTTACCTTTCATTGGGCGATATGTAGATTTGATAAAGTATTCCCACATATCTATATTTTGGGGATATATTTATATATTTGTGGGTAATTTTATATAGTTGGGGATAGGTTATGTCAGTAGTTAATGTCGACGAAAGAGGAAGACTTACACTACCTAAGGAAACTGGTGTAAGAAAAACGAGAGCAGTGGTTATCCCGGCTGGAAGCTTCATAGTTATAGTGCCATTACCTCCGAAACCAAGTGAATACGCTAAAAACTGGCTTAAAACGGAGAAAGAGAGAAAAGAATTGAAAAAGGAAGCCGAAAGACTTGCTAGAGAAGATGCTGTTAAAAGAGCTAAAAGGAGAAAACAACTATGATGATTGAAACAGATACACTTTATGCTTATGTTAAACCTAAAGATTGGCTTAAACCAGTTGCCATAAAACTGATCCAAAAGATCGAAGACGGATCTTTTGGAATTGTATATGTTCCAAGAGAGGTTTTACATGAACTATACTACGTATCTGTGGAAGAAGGTGTTTCAATTGATGAATTTATAGCAAGAGCAGCAGCAGTCACAGCAATAAAAAACCTAGTTTTCGTAGAAACAGATTATACTATAGATTTACTTGCCTTCACATTAATGCGACAATATAACCTAAATTCGATATTTGACGCCTACTATGCAGCCACAGCACTAAACAAGGTACCAGACCACACAGTAGTTTCAACAGACACCGTATTCGACAAAATACCTGGAATAAAAAGAATAGACCCAAGAAAACTAGTGGAGACAAATTTACAAACAAAGTAAAGCTCCTCAGTTCTCATATTTCCTGCTTCTCTCTTGTCTCCCCTAAGAAATATTTGGACATGTATTGGTTAAAAACGAAAGGAGAAATGAAAACATGACATAAAGAGGCTTACTAAGGGATGACGTTGAAAGAGTTAGGAGGATGAGGAACATTATTTCGATTACTTTCGAGTGATGTTTATATATTTTAGCGTTGCCGAAATGGTAGTGGTGATGGTAATGGTGATAAGGTTGAAAGTTGATAAACAAGGAAGAATTCTTATACCAAAGGATATTCGTGAAAGAAAAGGGCTAAAAGGTGAAGTTGAGGTTGTTGAAGTTGAAGAGGGGTTGTTAATTCGGCCTTTCCGAAAGGGTTGGGACAATTTATTTGCTAAAGGGGTTAAGGTTGATTGGAGTAAAGCCTTAACAGTTTCCTTGGAGGATGTTTCAGTAGATGACCTTCTTTTCAGCGAGGGTTAGCAATGGAAAAACTGATTGACGCAAATTTGCTCATATATGCTCTTATTGAGGATCATCCTGCATCATCTGTCTGTGAAGCATTTATCAGAAGGGAAAACCGTTATAGAAAATTGTACAACGATGTTGACTCCGTTGAAGTATTTCACGTCCTTTGGAGAATTTACGGGTTATTAAACAATTACCCTTTAAGCTAAATTTAAATTTGTAGAGGATTTTATAGTCACCATGCTGGTAAAAACGAATGGCATGCAGATATCATATGTTTGTTGTTATGTTTTCTGGTAGATCCAAGACTTTCATTACGCCTTTCACTTTATCATCTAATGTGAAGTAATATTCTAGTACTTTTTCTTCTTTATTCCATTTACATGTAACAGTTAATTTTTTTGTCATTATTTTCCCAAAGAACTCTGAGAAAACAACCTCGTTGACATCACTTATTCCTTTTGGACTTATAATGCGTACATAAATAGATTTACCTTCAATTCTATCCAAAACTATTCTTTTACTACTTAAGAAGATTGAATTAAGAATGTAGTTAAATAGTTTATTAAATTCTGCGTGCTTAGACAATTGCAAACCCCAGTTTACTGTTTTAACACTAGATAATAACGGATAAAGTAATCATAAATTTTTGTTTCGGAGAGCTTTAAAGATAAAAGTGTAATGGAATATTAAATCTATGCTCATGTTTGCGGCTTTATTGAATATAGCAGTGATGTTATTGCAAGTATTTGTATTAGTATGGAGAATAGTACTGCTTGGAGAAGTAGGTTGTAATCTAAGAAAATGCCGAAAATTGTTCCACTTAGTAGGAAGCCTAGCCCATAAACAGTGTTAAATATTCCGTATGCTGTCCCCCTTACCTCTAGAGGTGTTAAGTCAGCTACAGCAGATCTGTAAATTGATTCCTGCATACCTAAGACAACACCGAAGGATATCACAGCAAGAATTACTCCAAGAGGATTTTGCATTATAATAAATATTGTTGGAAGCACTGATAATATGAAAGGTGCTAGTAAGAATTTTCGACCAACTTTATCATACATGTGTCCAGATATAGGCGCTGCTACTGCATCAACTCCCTGTAAAGCTAAGTATAGTAGGGCTACTATCCACGCCTTTTCCCCGAAGACGAGCGAAGCGACGTATAGTATTAATAGAACATGTATTAGTCCTGCAGTGTTGAGGAAAACCGCAAATGTATATGTTTTGAATTCGCTTGTAAATTTTGATCCAAGTTTTTGTTCTTTTTCTCTTCTGAAAGAAGCTAACGCTTTATCTGTATAGGGTTTCAAACGTGGATATGCCAGAAATATAATTAAAACTAAAGCAAGATATGGACCGAAAAGTGTTAGAAAAGCGTAGAAGTAATTATTATCTGTCAAGTAAAGAACAGAGGCAACTAATATCGGACCTATTACTGCACCTAATTGATCCATTAACTCGTGAAAACCGAAAGCTTTCCCCGTCCCAACTCCCTTAGTAGTTACTGATAATAAAGTATCTCTAGCAGGCGATCTAAGTGCCTTAGCTATTCTTTCAACAATTACAAGTAGTGCAGCTAGCAGCCATGGAACACCCATTATCGGAAAGTAACCAGCAAACGCCAGCAAAGGTATAGAAATTAACAGTCCATAACCTAGGAAAACAAAAGGCCAATATGTTCTTTTAGCATCTGCAATATAGCCGCTAGCCAGTCTCAGCCCATAACCAACAAACTCACCGAACCCTCCCACAACACCGACTATCAAAGCCGTAGCGCCTAAAAACTCCAAATAAGGGCTAATAATTCCCCTAGCACCTTCATATATGATGTCTCCAAAAAGGCTAATAAAACCAAACAACATAATTGACATGTAAGCGACTCTTTTTAACTCATTAGATTCCCCAGACAACTCTCAGCCTCCAGTTAAGTATCAAAGAAATAGATAGTCTGAGTTATATAAATTATTTGTGAACCATGAATCTAGAAAGCGTATTAAACAAGCAACAAAATATGTATTTACTTTGTTTTGGAGAACTGTTTTACCAGTTCTTCCGCTCTGTCGTATCTGATCTTTCTTTCTCTTACCATGATTTCTACGATTTTGTCTACGATTTCGGGTGTTGCTCCAGCCATCATAGCTAGGTTGCGAGCGTGGAGTCTCATATGCCCGTACTGTATTCCCTCGGCTGCTAATGCTCTTAATGCGGCGAGGTTTTGGGCTAGACCTACTGCTCCCATTATTTCAGCTAGTTCTGTTGCTGTTTTTACTCCTAAGATCTTTAGGGCTATTCTTGCAACTGGATGTACTTTTGTTGCGCCTCCAACTATGCCGACTGCCATAGGCATTTCCAATGTACCTACAAGATCTCCGTCCTCATTTTTCTCCCAAGTCGTCAAGGGCATGTATCTCCCGGTTTTTGCCGCGTAGGCATGTGCTCCAGCTTCTATTGCGCGGTGATCCTGTCCTGTGGCTAGAGCTACTGCAATGACCCCGTTTAGTATGCCTTTGTTGTGGGTTGCTGCTCTGTATGGATCTGCTGCTGCAAATGCCCATGCTGAAACTATTCCGTCGACAACATCCTCTCCGCCGACAACCTCCTTATCAACGACTGTTCTTGCTCTTACTAGTCTTTTGTCCGCTAGATTTGAGATTATTCTGAGATATACTCTTCCTCCAGTTATTCTTTCTATGAATGGTGCAACGGCTTCGCACATGGTGTTTACTGCGTTTGCTCCCATTGCGTCTCTAACGTCTACGATTAGGTGAGTTATTACCATGGGGCCTTTTGGTGAGTTAATTACTCTTACTTCTATGTCTTTTGCTCCTCCTCCGAATTTCACTAGGACTGGGTCTTGTTCGTTTGCTATTTTAATTATTTCTTCTTTTTCCTCTAGGATTCTCATTTTCTGTGCGTAGGGGTCTTTGACATTGACTAGTTGGATTTGCCCTATCATTATTGGACCTGTGCTTGAGGTGTGAATTCCTCCTTTGCTTCTGGTCATTTTTGCTGCGTTGCTGGCAGCTGCAACTACTGATGGTTCTTCTATGACCATGGGGATAAGATACTCTTTTCCGTTTATTAGGAAGTTTGTTGCTATTCCAAATGGATATGCCATGGTACCAATGACGTTTTCAATCATCCTGTCTGCAATTTCAAGACTTAGGTTCCCCTCTTTCTTTAATAGTTCTATTTCTTCTTCAGATAGGTTTGCGAATTCTGCTACTTTCTTAAGCCTCTCCTCTACCGGTAATTTGTAAAATCCAGGTATTCGGGAACTTTTTGTCATTATTTTACACCATTTGATTTTAGTTTTTGTTCACAGAATTAAACTATATTTAAATTTGTTTAAGTTGGTTGGATTCATGTTTCGACAAACCTTTATGTTCCAATGCTTATTTTAGTATTTGTTTGCATGCGAGTTTGCTTGATTTGCCCTAAA
>JAEOSG010000310.1 GCA_016840485.1 Candidatus Baldrarchaeota archaeon | reverse complement strand
TGTTGGTACATCGATGATGACATTTTCTCTGTCTACATTAGCTTGTTCAGCTATTTCTTCTTCGATTTTTTCTCTGACTTTTTCGTTCGTAAAAATACTTGAGACCGTTTCGTCTCGTACATAAAAGGTACGGTTGTACGCAGCCTTAAGAAGTTGCCTTCTTTCAAGTTTTTTAATGATTTCATTGGATTTTTCAACTTTTCTCAACATGGTCCAAACAGTATAATCATCTAAAGATAGATATTCGTCTATATTCGAGAAGCTGACGAGAGGAATTTCGTCTTTAGCAAATTCCATAGCTTTTAAAAGCATAATTTGCACGGCTCTTGCAACTTTATGGAAATATATACTTTTAAATGATTCAATACGAGCAAGAATAAATGCCTCTAAGCTGGAAAGAGCAGTTAAATCTACCGATAAATTTCCATTTAAAACGTCCATGGTATATATCAATCTAAAAATATCTACATAGCCGTATTCAGCACCTGTATGATAACTATCTCTGATTATAAAGTCCATTTTATCAACGTCAACAGCGCTAGAAATTATTTGATCCAAGAAAAATCTTCCTTCTTCTCTTAAATTCCCTGTTGCAAGTTTGCTTATTCTTCGCGGAGAATAGCCCATATTATTCAATATATCTGCAAGTTCGGAATCCGAGATTATCCATTGCGTTAAATCTTCATGCGTCTTCCCAAGATATTTTATTGATAAAGATTCGTATATGTGCGAAAAGGGACCATGACCTACATCATGAAGTAAACCAGCAATTCTAACCATTTGGATGTCTTCGTCAGTTAAATTTACAGGTAAACTTTCTGCTAAAACACCAGCAAGATACATTACGCCAATGCTATGCTCAAATCTTGTATGATTAGCGCCTGGGTAAACATATTCCGCTCCTGCTAGCTGTCTTAATCTTCTAAGTCTTTGAACTACACGAGTATCTATGAGTTCCTTTTCCAACTCTGTTATGTGGACATAACCATAAATAGGGTCTTTAATGAACCCCCAATACGTTCTCTTCTTCAATTTTGATCTCCCTAAAATATTTTAAAACAATTTAATAAATTTGCACATATTTTGAATTAAAAACATCTTTTATTGTTTATGTTTTCGAGACTTTGATAATATGACCACAATTCCGTGGTTTCCATTTACTTGAACTATATCACCAGTTTCAATCGTTTTAATCGGATCTTTATCTAATTTATCTACTAGGGGTATATTTGCAAGTACGCATCCCGCAACAATTATGGGCTCCGATTCTAGATTAATTATAGCTAATGGAGCTGTCCCTATTTTCGCCATGTGATAAATTACATATGAGCCCACAGTGCTACCCTTACCATAGGGGAAAACCAAAATTTTGCCAGATATTGTTTTCCCTTCGAGTTCATGTCCTCTTTCGGTAACAACACCGCTTAATGGATCAACACCACCGTAGAATGATATTGGTTGAGAAGTAACAAGGGCTTCTCCTTCAGATCTTCCTTCAACTAGTCCCCTCCCCTTCAGTACCATTTTTTTATTTTCTTCGCGCATATTATATCCCTTCTACGGCGGTTTTAATGATTTCTTCTAATGTTGCTATTCCTACGTCTAGTTTTTCTAAGCCTGTTAGGTAGTAACATGCTTTTGCGGAATTTGTGAGGATTTTTCGAAATCCAAGTGTCTTTAAAGGTGAAACTACTATACATGTATCTGTAATAATTTTGCCACCAGATTTCTCGATTATGTCTGTATAACCAACTCTATCTGCGAGGATCTTTATATTGGCAGCAGTTCCAACCCAGAATTCAATATCTCCTTTTATTTTCCTATTTTTTAACAATCGAGCAATTTTTCCTATTTCTTGTATACTTGCATGCGGGCATCCTATGTATATAAGATCTGGGCTTGAGGTTAATGCGTATTCTTCAAAAACATGTTTTAGGTCATCGTCTTCTACTATTATTTTTTCCATGTTGCCTTTTTCACTCTGTAACTGTTTGTTTTTAATTATGGCTTCTATCGTATAATTTTCGATATGGAAAAGTGATATACTTCCTGAAGTTGCTAAACCTGCAGATAAGGCCTTTAAACACTCTGCATCTGGAGGTATTCTAGTATATGAAAATAGAGGAACGCCAGTCTTTATTTTTTTACCAACTACATAGCCTAAGATGCTGTAATCAGCTGGATACTGCAACTTAGTCTTTAATTCTATGTAATGTGTTGGAAATCTGTTTTCTTCCATATGAAAACCGTAAAAAGCTGTTTTTCCCGTCAAGGCTGATGCAAGGGCTAATGGCCCACCTTCTCTATTTGTTCTTGCACCCAAAACCGAGTTAGCGTACGT
>JAEOSG010000309.1 GCA_016840485.1 Candidatus Baldrarchaeota archaeon | reverse complement strand
TAAGCCTAAGGGAAAACTACGCAAAGATACTTTTGGGTGAAAGCGGTGTAGAACCGCTCACTATAGCTGAACTAGAAGAACTTTATGGAAAACCAATCATAGACTCCAGTTTAGAGCTGGGATATGGATGGACATTAGGAAGCCCAGAGCTCAGAAGTAAAATAGCTGAACTTTACGATGGAGTTTCCAAAGACAACATACTCGTTACTTGTGGAAGTTCTGAAGCAAACTTTCTTACCATCTTAGCTTTAGTAGAGAAAGGAGATACAGTTGTTGTTGAAATGCCAAACTACATGCAAATACCAGGTCTACTAAAATGGAGAGGAGCAAAAGTCATAGAAATTTGGCGTAAACCCGAAAGAAATTTTCAATTATCCACAGATGAATTGGTTAAAATTATAGAAGAGTATAAACCGAAAGCATTTTTCGCGATAAACCCAAATAACCCAACCGGACAATTTCTCAAAGAAAAAGAGTTAAGGGAAATAGCCGAAGCAGCAAATAAGAACAACACAATATTGGTTTTCGACGAAGTTTATAGAGGTTTAGAACATGACTCACCTACACCCCCAAGCATAATAGATTTAGTTGGCGTTGAAAAAGGAGTGGTTGTTTCAGGTTTATCAAAAGTCTTCGGGTTACCTGGGTCAAGAATAGGTTGGATAGTAGCTAGAGAAAGATTAATAGAGAAACTTTGGGCAATAAAAGACTATACAACAATCGCGCCTTCAAAGATAAGTGACCACATAGCAGCCATAGCGTTATCAAAAGACGTAAGGGAAAAACTAGTTGAAAGAGCTAAGAAAATAGTCAAAGAAAACAAGAAAGCCTTAAGAAATTTATCATCAAAGCACAGCGATGTAATGAGAATAGTTTGGCCTGAAGCCGCATCGTTTTTCATAGCTGAAATCAACTGGGCCGAGAACAGCGAAGAAATTTGCGAAAAACTTTTTGAGAAGTATGGGATATTAATCTGTCCAGGAACTTGCTTTAACCTAAGCAAGTACGTTAGAATAACTTTAGGTCAAGAAACAAGAAAATACGAGAAAAACATAACTGAACTTTTTGAAGCCCTAGCAAAACTAAAATCGGTTCAGTCAAAATAAAGTAGATAAATAGCCATTTAAAAATACCATTCTATCGTCTTTTAATCCTCCATCTTTTTAAGAAAACATGAAGAATTGGCTTAAACAACTTTGTATGTAACCTTAGAACAAGTTTGCTATAGTAATTACATTTCTTTTACTTTTGACTACCCATTTCTTTCTCGTGTTAGATCTAATTAAAACTTGTTAAAAGACGAAGTAAAGGGCAAAATAATTTAAACACTTCTTATCTGAACTTTAAGGGCTTAACACAATAGTTACACCGCGTAGAAGCTAACTTCATGTGACATCTCAAACATGGTTTCTGTTTACACAGCTTCAACAATTTACTTTAGAAAATAGTCAGAGCATTAGGTTTCGTTTGCGTAATTAAAGCCCTATACATGAAATTATCGACTTGTAAACTGCGAAGTAACACGAAATAGATTAAAATCTTAGCTTGGAGGTATGAAAATGAACAGCGTCAAAGATTTCGAAGCAAAAGAAGTCTTAAAATATTTCTTTGAACCAAAAAGCGTCGCCATAATTGGGGCGTCTCATCACGAAGGTAAACCGGGTTATCACGTTCTTGAAAACTTTGTAGTTAATAAGGAGAAAGGAGTTTTTAAAGGGGAAGTTTACCCCGTCAATCCTAAAGGTGGAGAAATTTTAGGCTTAAAAGTTTATAGAAGTGTTTTAGAAATACCAAGCGAAGTCGACCATGCAGTAATTATTGTTCCCGCTGCAATAGTGCCTAAGGTTTTAGAAGAGTGCGGCAAAAAAGGTGTAAAAGTTGTAACAATCATCAGCTCTGGCTTCAGTGAAATAGGGAACGTAGAACTAGAGGAAGAAGTCAAACGAATAGCCAAGAAATACAAGATCCGTATTATTGGGCCAAATGGGCTTGGAGTCTTCAGCCCCTACACCGGCGTTGACACAATTTTTCTTCCGCTTTTTAAAAAGAACGGTTACGGTAAAGAGTTATTAAGTACACCCAGACCGCAAAAAGGCTACATTGCATTAATAAGTCAGTCTGGAGCCTTTGGAACATCTGCACTCGACTACACAGCTGGTATAGGAATAGGAATAAGTAAATTCGTAAGTTATGGAAACAGAATTGATATCGATGAAGCGCCAATAATTAGATATCTTGGAGACGATCCCTCAACAAGAGTAATCACCATCTACGTCGAAGGCATCCACAGAGGCAGAGAATTCATGGAAGCATGCAAAGAAGTAACTTTAAAGAAGCCAATAATAGTTTTAAAAGCT
>JAEOSG010000308.1 GCA_016840485.1 Candidatus Baldrarchaeota archaeon | reverse complement strand
GTGCCAAGAGTTAGTTGATTTTCATCAAGAGATATAAGATCGTTGTAAAAAGAGCCGTCACTTCTCTTGCATTTTAAAATCCACTCTGTAACGGCTGTTAGGTTCACTGAGCTTAAAGATGATAATATTTGGAGTGATTTTAAAGCATGGTAGGTGTAAATCATTTTTGAACGGGTTGAACTAGGTGTTTTCATGAATCCACCGTAATTTTTCGGGTCACTTACGTCTAGATTTTGACACTGGGACAAATATTCTATTGCAGCTGTCACATTTACCATGTTCAAAGCATTTAAGACTTTTAGAGCTTCAAGAACAGCCCAAGTATTAATAATATTGGTTTCCGTGCCTCCAGGGCTGTCAGCAAAGCCACCACTCATATCTTGGCAAGCAGCTAGGAAACTTGCAACTTTTGTAACATTAATTAGTTCTAGGCTATTTGTCTGATTTAATATGATTATTGCGAAGCTTGTTGCGCAAGATTTGGATGTGTCAGACGGGATTTCCATGTTATCCCATGTGTTCGTAAAACTTCCTTCGAGGAGATCATAGTTAGATATGAGATGATTTACTATGCTTGTAGTATTTACTAGGTTTTCTTTATCGATGAGTTGGAGAATCATGTAACCGTAGTAGGTTGACTCTATATCTGGGAGAAAAGGATAGTTGATACCGCCTTCCCCATGCCATTCGTGTATTTGTAGATTTGCAATGTAATCTCCTAAGATCGAAAAGTTAGTTACACTTGTCAAATATTGGATAACGTTTGCCATGAATTGACGGCCACTAATGGTAAATTTGCTTGGATCGTTTACCGCTATCCAGAAAACTTTGTAGTTTTGGAGACCTGTGTAAAAGGCTGAAACAACCATGTTGTTACTTAAACCTAGAATTGTAAATTCTCTGCACCAAAGATCAGAGTAATTATATGCTACTGTATTCCAACCTTCTAAGGAAAGAACTACACGGTTATTTGAAGAAACAGAGTAAGGTTTGTGAAATATTTGGTGATTTAAAGCTAGTGTGTGGATTTCCATACTCCCGTTCCAAACAATGCTTTGACCTTGAATATTTTCCAGAGTATTTATGAAAGAGGAAGCTTTACCACATAAAATCAAGGGAACCCTTATTTCAGAAATGATGAGTGCATCGTTAATGTTTATTGAATACAGACTGTCATCAAACAGTACGATATCGTAGTTTCCCCATGTTTCCGAGTTCTCAAGGAACTCCTGAAAGATAGTCGTATGAGTTTCAAAATTTAACTCTGTCAGAACATTTACCCAGTTAGATGCCCAGTTAACAGGTGCAGAAGAATCGTACACGATTAAAACTTTAATTTGGTTTTCCACATAGTTTAATGATGTAGATGCCGCCATTATATTAGAATTTGAGTTAAGAAGAAAAGTAAGTAAAATAAGGTTGATAAGCAGTAATTTAATTATGTTGCTTAACAATCTACCGTTTTTCATTAATATCTTCCTCCTTCTTCCCTATGGAACAATATGTATAGTATGGGACCAAACAATAAGACTGTAAGAGCTACTTCTCCGGTTATACCGAGATTTAAGCCAAGTAATGTCTGGAAATAGTGGTAGGTGAAAATTGAGGCAAGTGGAGAAACTAAGGCTAGAAGTTCACTGAGAAATCTTGAGGGGTATTTTGCAGCTACGCTAAAAGCTGTAAGTATGTCTTGTATGCTTGGTCTAGCTCCTATAATAAGTGAAAACATGAGGTAGGCAGTTAAAAAGGGATTTAAGAAATTTAAAACATATAACTTAAGGACTAGGTAAACTAAAAGACTATTTACTATAGCTGGTGCAATACCTATAAGAAAGGCTTTCAAAAAGCTTTCAATTTCCTCGGTTTTCACGTAGCCTTGGAAACCGCAGACATAGGGTTTAAAATAGGTGATATCCACGATTTTTGTCCCTAAAATTTTGCAGAAGAACAGGTGAGATGCTTCATGTATAGCGATTCCAGGAGCAAACATTAAGCTGATTACGTTTTTTAGAACTTTTAGGGGTTTAAGGAAGAGAATAAAGTTAATGATAAGAGAAATTAATGGCACAAACAATATGAAAGTAAATAATTCTAAAACGTAGGGTAATATTGTCATCTTTTCTCCTCCTTCTCGCCTATAACTGTTTCTTCTGTTCTTTTTTCAAAAGTTTCAAGAAAATCGTTAACAGAAGATATTAAAGGGTGAAATATTATTCCCATGGATTCTTTAGCATCAAAATTAGCTAAGACCTCTTCATTCTCACTTATTTTAAAGGGCTTACCACTATTTTCTTGGCTTTTAGAAAATGTAGTTGATTGATGTATTTCTTCTAAAATTTCCTCTTGCTCATTGTTCTCTTGA
>JAEOSG010000103.1 GCA_016840485.1 Candidatus Baldrarchaeota archaeon | reverse complement strand
GTTAAATCCTCTCTCTTCTCACTTATTCTCAGAGAGGGAAAAATTCTCTACAAGAAAAACAATTTTAATCTAATGAAATACGCGAAGTTTGAACCATATGTTCTTATTGCCTACGATCTAAGTAAATTAGATGCAAAAAGGAAAGTAAAATTTCTTCAAAAATTTTATGGTAGAAAATGCGGGAAATATCTTTACAAGGGAATAGTAGAGTCCGCTGGAGGATTTAAAGTTGGCCGTGGAAGCGTCATAATACCATTAAAGGGACTGAAAAATGTAACTAATTTTTTAGAGAATGAAAAAATACCTTATAACATCAGATATCTCTGGATGCTTGAAACGAGTTGAAGGTAAGCTATCTGAAGAAATCAGTGAAGCATACCTTTAACTTTTTTAAAAAGCTTGTTAAAATCCTTGCAGTTGCTCCCCAAATCTTATAGCCTTTATATAAATAGTATTTTCCGTAGAAGTTTTCATGCACATTTTTATAAAGTTCTTTTACTGGAATTTGCAGTACTTTTTCTATTTCATTGCTGTTTGGTTCAAATGGATAGTTGAATGGTATTAACCCTACAACGGGTACAATGTGAATGTTAGTGGTTACTGTTTCGGTTGGTGGAAGAAATCCGAGAATATTTATATCCTCTTTCCGTATATGTAGTTCTTCCCATACTTCCCTAAACGCTGTTTCTAGGGGCGTTTCATCATTTTCTCTTATACCTCCTGGAAACGCTATTTCTCCCCTGTGAAATTGCAGGTTTTTAGATCTCTCAATAAACGTAATATAAAGTTCTTTACCTATACTCAAAGGAACTAGAACTGCTGCACTCCTTCTACCAGCAGGGTATTTCCGTTCCTCTTCAAGAACCTTTTTAATAATATTTATGAAAGTTTCAACTTCCATAAAGATACATCCCACTTAAAGAACTCAATATTATTTAAGTTGGTTTTTCCTATATCAATTTTAACTATCAATGTTTAAGTCAATTTGATGATTGTTCTAATTGCTATCGTGTACAATACCAGAAATAGAAGCACTATTAACCCTTTCATTAAGAGTAGGAGAACATCTGTGACAAAAATAAATATAAAACCTTAACATGCAGCTTATTAAGCGACAAAAACATTTAAACAAAATCAACGACAAAAACACGAAATTTGGAAAAGTCAAACGCACTTTTAGCAGAAATTAAGCTTACAAGTCCAAATTCAAGTACAGAAACTTTATATTAAACAGTTGTCTAACCACTAGAACACTAAATTACTTAAATCCTAGTGGGGCGGTGCCCTTGTACATGGAAGAAATTGGAATAATACTGAGCGTCTTAACAGCAATTTCTTGGTCATTGGCAACAGTTCTTTATAAAGTCGGATTAAAAAGAGAAAATATAGACGTAATAGTTGCAAATGGCATTAGAACCATTCCCAGCTTAATATTTATGTTTATTATAGCAGTTGTTGTGGGCGAAATAAATCAAATTAATAAATTACCCATATGGGTTATTGCCCTTATAGTAGTAGATGTTTTGTTTGGCATTTTCCTCGGAGATACGCTGTTCCTTGTCGCTATAAGAGATGCTGGAGTAGCAGTAGGGCATCCAGTATCCTATACATATTCTCTCTTTGTCGTTGTTTTTGCATATTTTCTTTTGCAAGAACCAGTTAATATATGGACTTTTATAAGTGCGATTCTCGTCATACTAGGTGTATTTCTACTATTTTTTAAAGCTGAGAAAAGTGAAAGCAAACATATGATTAAAGGATTAATTGCAGCTATATTAGCCTCTTTTTCTTGGAGTATAAGTATGATTATCCTCAAAATTATTCTTTTAAGTGTGCCTCCCATTCTTTTGAATCTAATAAGGCTCCTAGTTCTTAACATAATTATATGGATGCTTATATCAGTCAATAAGATGAAAAGGAGTGAACTTCGAAGCATAGATAAGAAAACCTTAGTTATTCTTTCAATTGGAGGATTTTTTGCGATAGGACTCGGAACACTACTATTTCTTTTTGCGATGAATTTGATAGGTGCAGCAAAGACTACAATAATAGCTTCCAGTTCTCCACTATTTTCAACGGTTCTCGGAGTAACAATACTTAAAGAAAAACTCGACAAGCCCCGCGTAACAGGTATAATGTTTATTATCACCGGAATGTATGTACTTATGGTAACATAATAAGCTTAAAAGGGTCTTCCTACCTTCTAGCGGTTTATGCCGAAAATTTTAAAAATTTATCTCAATCAGTAAAAACTGGGGAGGCGGTATGGGACATGAGAGACCAGTTGTATGTGTATTTATTATTATAATGATCCTGTTTACATTTCTTACTCCATTTAGTAACGCTGTTTTTGTCAATTGAAAAAGAATTATTCTTGGACAAGTCCCCGTTCTGGGGAGAAATGCAATACAGGTTCAAGAAATATCTCGAAACAGGAGAGTCAGATGGTATTTTGGTATATTATTGCAAGGTGCCATGAGAGAAGCAATAGAATGGTGCATTTCCAACGACATGGAAATTGTTAGTATGAGTTTTGGAAGTGGACCCTACGACGCTTGTCCTGGCTGGTGGTGCGAACTTTTCAAGATTGGTGCCTATTCAGGCATAGTATGGATTGCTGCAGCAGGTAATCATTACTCTAGGTACAAAGTAGCTTATCCTGCTTGCTCCTTCTGGGTAATTGGAGTTGGTGCATACAAAACGTACTATTACGAGAGAATTGATACCACTTACGTAAGGCAAGTTGAGCGGGCAGATTTTTCAAACTATGGATGGATTGATTACACAAATTGCGAGTATTGTCGTGATGGTGAAAACATGTACGGTGATGGAGATAACCGCCAATTTAAACCAGAAATATATGACGCTGGGATTATTTCTGAGGAAAAATTAATAGAGGGTACAAGCTATGCCACGCCGATCGCTGCAGCAGCCATAGCTGTTGGAGATTTTTCACCTACTTCCGCGTATCAGAAATTTTCTAGTCTCGCGGACTTTGTAGAATTAAAAAACGTACTCAAAAATTGCGATTATTGGTATGTAATTCCTTCGGAGTCGAGTCAATATGGTGATGCAATCGATGCTAAAAAATTATATGATGAGATTAGTAGCCAATATTAGGCAGGTAAATATTGTAGAACTCTTAAAACCCAACGTCGAAAAATTTGCTTTGCTACTTTTTTAATGATTATTGCAGGGTCATTTTCCTGCGGCACTGATACCTATGGTTATATTCAGCCCGCAACTGTTCCCGATAAATTATAGGTGTCTCCTTTAATGTTTCCAACAGTTCTACTACCATTACCAGTAACTTATAGGATCAAGCTGGTTATTGCACTTCTTCCTCCTCTGGGCGTTGGTTTCACAGCATCATATGCTGCTATGGTTCCAATATGTAATGAAAATATAATGCTCGTTACATATATTTGGTTTTCAAATATCCCGTACTGGTATTTATTGACCTGTCTGCTACATCGTATGAGTAGGAGGATGCCAAAGACACAAATGATATGTACGTTAAAAAATGCTGTAGCCGTAATTTTGGCGTTTTTTGTGATGGGTCTTGGACACATATATTTAGGAAAAATTCGTAGAGGAATTATGGTTCTCATAACTGGATATATTCTAGTGATTGTTGGCGTGTTTACTAGATTGTTGGTGTATTTATTTAAGCTTACAATCACGGACATTGAAAAATTTCTACCTTTTCTGATAGGTAATTTAATTATTAGTCTCCTGAGCATGAGTCTCTCTGATTTTCTGTTGTCTTTTTTATTTAAGGGACATCTATTGATTCCAATTATGCTCCTCTTTACACCCCTTTCGAAATTTAGTCATCTTTCAAACCCTATTTTCGTGGCCTTATCCCTTTTCTGGAATTGGCAATTTTATGAAATAAGTAAACTTGTTAAAGGTCACCGTGTTAGAGTTTTCCGCTTTGTTTTTATATTTCTCATAATGTTCTCCTTATTTATCTATTCTCTCAACTTAGGTTTATAGTGTATGAAGTAAGCAATTTCAAGGTAACTACTTGGACAAATTAATTGTTGATAGTTTATTACTATAGATTTTGGATAGTTGCGATAAAATTTGCTAGATCTTTTTGTATTTTTTCTTCTTGTTCCTTTTTTAAACGAGAGAAGAAGGTTTCAAATGTTAATTCTATTTTAGTGGCTCTTCTTCCTTCTCTTAACTGTATTCTCCATTTTCCTTCCTCTCCCATAAAAAGTAGAAATGTCGGGGTTCTTTCCCTTTCGATTAAATATCCTTTGCCTATAAAAAATTCTTTCGCCTTTTGGTATAAGATTTCTCTTGGAACTTGAAGTTTCATTGTAAGTTTATACAACTCTTTAAGGAAGTTTCTTTTCCTCAAAGTTAAACCTCTTTATTTGATTTTATTTGTTACTCTAAAGACTTAAGGTTTTTAAAAGTTTCATTTTACGTATATACAAACATTTTCCAGCTGAATTATCGTTATACATTTAGGTGTTTAGCTTCCACAGAAATTTTACGCAAATTCATAGGCATTAAACGGTTTTTATTTAAATTTAAGAGGAACTATTTAAAATTTGGTACATGTTAATGGGTTAATTAAATTTAATAAGATTTTTTGTCGCGTGGGATAATTTGTTTAGATTATTTGTAATTTGTAAACTGTTTACAATGTATATTTACGTAAGTTAAGTGTAGAAGTCGTAGGGTGAGACATAATCACCCAACCTTTTCTTTATTTCTAAAAGTCTTTCCTTTTGTTCCTTAAGAACACGGAATACCACATCAGGGGTATCTGGTATTTCTCTATATATTTTAAGTATTCTATCTATTTTTGCAAGGTTTTCAGGGATTCTCAATGTGAATTGCTTTATGTAATCTTCCTCTTCATAATCTTTGGATAAAACTTCTTTAAAAAGCTTTTTCAAGTCCTCATACATCGGAATATATCCGGTAGGGGTTTTAATTGCATCTACTTCATTGTGAACTCTTAATTCCATCCACTTAAGCCAAACTCTTTTATCATTTTTCTCAGTAAGAAATTTACCATTCTCATCTTTAAGAAAATAGTTTATGGAGAAAATCTTGGGCGGATTTTCAAGATCTTTACCAAATTCCAAGTGCATCCTTACATATTTACCTATACTTATAGGAAGAAAATCGAGGTTCGCCATCGGGTTGAATTTCCTTTCTCCCACTTTTCCGAGGGTTGCAGCAGTTGTTTCCGATTCAAGAGAAGCACCCTTTGTAACCACTCCATGAACCCAGTCAAAAGACTGCTCCACAGGAACCCATGTGTCTGAATCTCTACCTCCATAAATAATTCCTTTTATTTCAACCCCCATAGGGTCGTTTAACCTAGGGTCAAAATTCTCAAGCAAATCAAGGCTCAATGTAAATCTTGCATTAGGATGAGAAGGAGGAATCAGATTACCTTCAGCATCTCTCTTGCCTTTATACCATTCTCCTGAGTGGTTTATGCCTTTTTCCGGCATTGGACTGTTCTTTCCATTCCAGTAAACTTCTCCATCTTCGGTAACGAGAACATTAGAAAATATGATTTCGCCGGGGGAGTGTAGCGCTTTGAAAAGTAAAGGATCGTCCTTGGAATTTATGCCAGCTATGATTCCGAAAATACCTTTTTCAGCGTTTACAGCATAGACTTTCCCATTTCTTTTCCTTAAATATGCTATATCATCACCTATCAGCCTTTCACCGGGAATCATAACTGTGGACGTTTTTCCACAGAGAGAAGGAAAAGCACCAGTAAAGTAGGTAACTCTTCCATTGGGGCCACGTATTCCAACTATGAACATGTGTTCTGCAAGCCAACCTTCCTTTGAAGCTCTATTTACTGCAAGCCTTAGTGCAAGCTTTTTTGGACCTATAGTGTTTCCTCCGTACTGAGTGTTTACACTGTAAACTGTTTCGTTTTCAAGATCGATGTAAACTCTTCTTTTATCTATGTTTTTAGAATTTTTCCTTTCATCGAGCTCTCCAGCGCTGTGAACAAACTTAAAAAAGGAAGGGTCAGAGCCTCTTCTCAAAAATTCTTTGTAACCTTGCCTAAAAAGAATGTTTTCTGAGTGAGCAACATAGGCTGAATCAGTTAACTGCACGCATGGAATTGTAAACTCCGAGTTTTCGGGTCCTAATGTGTAAAAACATATGAAAAGTTCTTTTCCTTTCATAATATCTTTTAAAATTTCGTGGATTTCTTTAAGTCCCTTTTCTCTCTCTATCCAGTTGATATGTCTACTACAGTTGTTTCCTTTTGGTAAGAGGATTTTAGTGTTTTCCTTATCTCTTGCTTGGTCGTAGTAGCCATCAAAATGAACTGTATGTCCTTCTACCTTAAGTTTTATTTCTTCTCCATATTTAATCGCGGCTTCTCTAATGTATTTTAGATCTTCGGGGCTACCTGAATTCACAAAAATCTTAGCGGGGTTACAAAGCTTTACATATTTTTCCACAAAAGAGTGAAGATAAGGATTCTTTATTCTCATAAGTTTTTCAAAGCTATTTTTTACAAATTTATTTCTTAAATCCTTCATTTAAGACACCCATCCTAAAAGTGTTTGAAAATTGCTAGAAATCTTTGAATTAAAGAACTCCTCATGAAAATTCGAACCTAGATAGCCATCTTTTCGTATTATCTGATTTGCGTTGATCATTATACGCAATTTCCTCTTTCCTCCTTGTTTCTAGATTTAAACTCTTTAAAAGGAAAAATCTTAAAGAAGACAATTTCTTTGGCTTGAAACAAGTAAATAATTATTCTCGGCTTTCTTTTTATAACATAGTCATTCGACATGACCCTTGTCATGGAACCCTCTTCATTCATGGCAAAACAAAAATATAAGATTTTGTCTTAAAAAATAGACATTATGTCTCAGAATCATAAAAATTAGTAACAATATGGTAAATTTAATATATGATTAAGATGTCATTCTTTAACATGTTTGATGCCAAAGATAAAAAGTTACTAAAAGAGTTATTGAACGATAGTAGGCAGCCAGTTACCGAATTAGCTAAAAAATGCGGAATGACAAGGCAAAGCGTACATTCTAGACTCAAAGAACTTAGGAGAAAAGGCATAAAATTCACAGTAGATCTGGACCCCAGCTTGCTAGGACTCAAATTAAGAGCTTATATCCTTATTACTGCGGAGCCACAGGCAAAATTTAGAAGAGAAACAGACAAAATAATTAAAACGTTCAGAGAAATTTCCCAAATTCACTATCTCCTAGGAAGATTCGACATAATAGTAGAAGTCTTGGTAAGAGACGTTGACGAGCTAAGAGATGTGTTAAGAAGAATTCAAAATTTACCAGCGGTGAAGAAAACAGAGACCTTAATGGTCTATGAAACAACAAAGTTTGATCCAAAAGATCCCATTAGAAAACTTTTAGAATAACCGAAACCGCAAATGCAAGTCAGGTGTTTATCATGGTAATTATCGTAGGTCATAGAGGAGACCCTGCACATGAACCTGAAAATACAATTAGGAGTATTGTCCGAGCCCTTAGGGTTGGAGCGGACTTTGTTGAAGTTGATGTAAGGTTATCGAAAGACAACGTACCAGTGATCATTCACTATGAGACTGTTGATAGAACTTCAAATGGACATGGCTATGTACGTGAAATGACGCTTAAACAACTTAAAATGTTGGATTTCGGAAAGGGAGAAAAAATACCAACCTTAGAGGAAGTTTTAGAAGTAGTTAAGAAAATGAAGGGGAAAATCATCGTAGAAATTAAGGAGGAAGGTTTTGAAGACAAAGTTGTAAGAATGCTAGAAGAAAAGAAAATGGTTAGCACGTCAATAGTAACGTCGTTTAATTTTGAAATTATAAGGAGAGTTAAGAAATTAAATCCAGATATCACGGTAGGAGCTATTTTTGGCAAAAAATTCAAAGGAGATATGTTGGAAACATCACTTAAACTAGGGGTAAATTTCGCAGTTCCACGATACACACTTGTAACCTCTGAAATTGTAAAAAGAATGCATCAAAGCAACCTGAAAGTGGCAGTTTGGACCATAGACGAACCAAAAGACATGGTTAAATTTGCAAAAACGGGGGTCGACGCCATCGTAACAAATAACCCTGAACTGGCAGTAAAAACTCTTAAAAATAAAAGTGGTTGATTTTGTTACGTCACTTTATTCTCTCTGTAATTCTTTTCCTGAACCCTAAGATACTTAGGACTTTAGAAACAATGTAAGGTATTATCACCACAAATACCAGCGGTATAGCTATGAAAACACCTAGTTGGAGGAATATTGGAACTGGTGTGGTTGTAACTAAGCTTGCACCTAGAATTACGAGGAATCCAAGGAACTTAATTCTAATCGAGCTGGACATTTTACCAAGTTGTATAAGTTTCTCTTCACTTATCACTTTCTCCGGCGTACCGCTAGCCCTCATTTCACCGAATCTCTTCTTCCAACTCCTTGAGTTAAGATAAATGTTTACAGCTAAAACGATCACTGATGTAACATATGTGCCCAACAAGCTAACATATAACGATGGAATCTTTACTCCACCGATAGTCATAGTTTCACTGAGTATATAATAAGCGAACCACTCAACTTCACTACCCAATTCAAAAATCCAAAAGATTATCACTGGTGCCAAAGCGATATGAAGTAAACTTACAATAATTCGTTTAATAGACATTTTCTCTGTAACCAATATGTGGGCAGCGTCTCTATAAAGCCAAATAGCAGACATTAACAATAGTTCCATCAACGCTAAACCTAGCATTCCCGCAGCGGATCCATATAATTCCCTTCTATAAAGAGAAAATGCCCATGTAAACGTGCCGAAGAAAAGCACAACAACAAGGAGATAGACGACGTTTAAAGGTTTAAAGCTCATAATTAATCTCTGTTGTTCATCCGTTGAAATGCTCTTAGTTATTTTTGATGAAACACCATAGTACACCGTTAAACCGATAAGCGAAATACCCATTGAGAAGCCGAACATAGTTATTACCGTTTTCGCTGACAACTGAAGCCTTGGCATTTTGGGGAGAATATATATCGTTTCTTCCACAACTTTAGTAACATAGTAAGGTCCTTCAACCTTTATTATTAACGGATATTCCCCATGCGGGACGTATCCTATTTCTACTTCCACAACATAGGAATTCTCCCCTGCTTTTTTCCCGAT